>JBAPXO010000484.1:0-15416 GCA_049284255.1 Solirubrobacteraceae bacterium
GTCGAGCACGGTGGTGCACTACCAGAAGATCGTCTCTGGCGACGCCCACTCGGCGATCAATCAGCTCCAGAGCCTGATCAACAAGTACACGAAGTAGGGCCTAGCGAAGTTGTGGCGCGCAGCGCGCACGCCGCCGGTCTAGGCTACGGGCGTGGTGCCCGGCGCCGCCCCGGCGCGCAGCGCCCCCGCCACCTCGTTCAGGCGCCCGCCGTCGATCGCCGCGCGCAGATCGGCCATCAGCCGAGCGATGAAGCTCAGGTTGTGCTGGGTGACCAGGCGCAGCCCGGTGAGCTCGCGGGCGCGCAGCAGGTAGTGCAGGTAGGCGCGCGAGAATCCCGCCGAACACGCCGGGCACGGGCAGCCCTCCAGGATCGGGTCCGCGCAGGCGCGCCATCGCCCCTTGAAGAGGTCCACGCGCCAGCGTCCTGCGGGGTCGGGCACGAGCGCCACGCCGTGGCGACCGAGCCGAGTGGGCATCGCACAGTCGAAGGTGTCGATCCCGAACTCGACGCCGGCGATGAGATCGTCGACCTCTCCGATCCCGAGCAGATGCCGGGGCCGGTCGCCCGCCAGCCGCTCGAGTTCACGGGTGGTCCAATCGATCACCTCATACATCTGGGCCTTGTCCTGGCCCAGCGATCCGCCGATCGCGACGCCGTCACAGCCGCTGGCGGCGACGGCCGCCGCCGAGGTCAGGCGCAGGTCGTGCTCGACGCCACCCTGGACGATCCCGTACACGGCTTGCTCTTGGGGGCCGTGGGCCCGGTGCCAGTCCAGACAGCGGGCAAGCCAGCGGTGGGTGCGCTCCATCGAGCGCGCCGTGTAATCACGGGAGACATGAAAGGGCGTGCACTCATCGAACACGAGCGCGATGTCGGATCCGAGCGCGGCCTGAACGGCCATCGAGACCTCGGGGCTCAGGAAACGCTCGCCACCGTCGGTGTAGGCGCGAAAACGCACGCCCTCCTCCTCGATGGCGAGGATCGCGCCCGTGCTCCCGGTGCCGGTGTCCGTCGAGCCCGGCTGGCCCCGGCGCCCCTTGATCTCGTCGGCCACGCCGCCGTGGCCCATGCTGAAGACCTGAAAGCCGCCCGAGTCGGTGATGATCGGGCGCGGCCAGCGCATGAAGCTGTTGAGCCCGCCGAGCTCGGCCACCAGCTCGGCCCCCGGGGCCAGGAACAGGTGGAAGGTGTTGCCGAGCACCATCTCGTAACCGAGGGCCTCGACGTCCCGCGGCTCGAGCGTCTTGACGGTGCCCCGCGTGGCCAGCGGGACGAACGCCGGGGTCCTCACCTCCCCGTGGGCGAGGTGCAGGGTGCCAGTGCGCGCCCGGCCGTCCGGGCTGCGGGTGTTGGCCGTGAACATCCACCCGACCCTAGCCGTCGGCATGGCCGAGTGGGTACCGGTCACGTGGCCCCAGGCTCCCTAGCCTAGGGTCGATGTCCGGGCGCGCCGCCTACCCGTTAATCGCCGCCGTGCTCCTTGCCTGCGCGGGTTGTGGCGGGGTCTCCGGCCGGCAATCCTCGGAGGGCCGCGTGGTGTTCGGTCGCGAATGCTCGGCCTGCCACACCTTGAACGGCGCCGACGATCCACGCCAGCAGGGCGGCGATCTCCTGCGCTTCCATGCCGATCGGGCGCAGATCACTCAGCTCGTCCGAGAGATGCCCGTGCGGCACGCCCTTGATTCTTCTCAGCTACGCGCCGTCGTCGGATACCTGATCGGCGTCGAGCGCGGCGCCCCCCGGAATTGATGCCGCCAAGCTCAGCGCGCGGGCACGGGCACCAGCTCCCCGACCTGATCAAGCGTCGACGTCGGGGTCTGCCCTCCGACGACGGTGATCGCACCGCCGATCTCGAACGCCGCCGCGTCGGAGATCGGGCTGGGTAGGCGTCCGGCAGGCCGCACGCGTCCCGTGACCGGATTGATCGCCCACACCCTGTCGGTCTGGGACTGCAGAAGGTCGCCGCGGCCCCCCAGCAGATAGGCGCTCGAGCCCAGCGTCGCGGCCGAGCCGTGGGTGGTCGGTTTGGGCAAGGTCCCGATCTGGCGCACCTTGTGGGTCGTCAGATCGAAGCGGAAGATGGCATTGCTGGCCGCGGTGGGGGTGGAGCCGCCGATTACCAGCAGCCCGCCGTCGGCCACAGTAACCGCCGCGTAGCGAAGCTCAAGCGGAAGGCGTCCGACGACCCGGGCCGTCGAGCCCGGGCGCCAGGACAGGATCGTGTTGAACGCCGTGGTCCCGTCGTAGCCGCCGACCACGTACGCGGTGTCCCCGTTGGCGGCGACCGCCACGTCAGAGGCGGGGTGGGGCAGGCTCCCGGCCGCGCTGACCGAGCCGGTCCGTGGATCGAACCTCAGGATGTGGTCGAGCTCGCTGACATCGCCTCCCCCGAAGACGTAGACGCTGCCGTTGATCAATGCTCCCTGGGCGTCGTGTTGAGGCCCTGGGAGCGACGCGGTACTGAGCACCCGGCGACCATCGGCCACCAGAACCCCGCTGCTCGAAACGTCGGCGGCGTCGAGCCCGCCTAAAAGCGCAAAGCGACCGCCACCGAGCGTCGCGAAGGCGGGATCACGCAGTGGGGCAGGCAGCGAGTACAGCCGGCGGTAGGACAGCTTGATCGCCGCCGGTGCCGGCGCATTGCGCTTCGCACGCACACCCGGCGCGGACGCGCGCGTCGACTGGGTCGCGTGGCCCCCGCTGCCACACCCCGCGAGCAGGGCCAGTATTGGAACCACGGCGGCTGGGGTCCGGAATCTGAGCACCGGGCGAGCCTAGCCTCGCAAACCGCCCGTGGAAGCACAGGTTTGAGGATTCTCATCTCGCCGATGACAGCGCTGAATGTGGACGCGGGAGGCTGTAACCGTGCCCGTCCAAAGACCGCCAGCCCCTGTCCAGAGTCCCCGCCGGTCTCGACGCCGAGCGCTCGCGCGCCAGGTCTTGGTCGCCAGTCTCGCGGCGGTTCTCGTGGTGTCCCTGGGGGGCTGTGGCTCGCCCCGCCGAAGCTCGGACGCCGGCGCCACGACGACGTCCGTCGCCCGCTCCCAGACCCCGAGTCCGGCCCTCGATCCGCAGCCGAAGGCGACTGTGGACCTGTACCGCGCCGACGCGCCCGGGGACCTGAGCCCCACCGTCCGAGCCGATCCGGCACTCGTCTACGTGCCCAACAGCCTCAGCAACACCGTCGACGTCATCAGCCAACGCACGATGAAGGTCGTCGAGGAATTCCCGACCGGCGCGCTACCCCAGCACGTGACCCCCGCGTGGAACCTCAAAACGCTCTACGTCGACAACGATCTCGGCAACAGCCTGACTCCGATCGATCCCCGCACCGGCCATCCGGGACGCCCGATCCAGGTCGAGGATCCCTACAACCTCTACTTCACCCCGAACGGCAAGTACGCGATCGTCGTCGCCGAGAGGCTCCAGCTGCTGGACTTCCGTCAGCCCTCGACGATGCGGCTGGTCCACTCCCTGCCGGTTCCGACCTGCCGGGGGGTTGACCACATGGACTTCTCCCCCGGCGGGCGGTACGCGTTCGCCAGCTGCGAGTTCAGCGGGCGGATGATCGAGGTCGACCTCGACACCCAGCGGGTCATCCGCACCCTGGTCCTCGACCGCGGATCCTCGAGCCCCCAGGACGTCAAGATCTCCCCGGACGGGCGGACGCTCTACACCGCTGACCAGCTCAACGGCGGGCTGTGGGAGATAAACCCCAGCACCTTCCGGGTCATAGGATTCCTGCGCACCGGAGCGGGCGCCCATGGCTTGTATCCGAGCCGCAACGGCCGCGACATGTATGTCTCTGATCGCGCCGAGGGGGCGATCTCGGTGGTCAGCTTCAAGACACGTCGGGTGGTCGCAACCTGGCACCTGCCGCAGCCGAGTAGCCCCGATATGGGCGGGGTCTCGGCCGACGGGAAGACTCTGTGGCTCAGCGGCCGCTACAACGCGGTCGTGTACGCGATTGACACGCGGACGGGTCGGCTACGGGCATCGATACCCGTCGGCTCGGGCCCGCACGGGCTCTGCGTCTGGCCCCAACCCGGCCGCTATTCGCTGGGGCACACCGGGATCATGCGTTGAGCCTGAGCGTGCCCGGGACGTGGGAGGGCCCGGACCGAGGATGCGGCCCGGGCCCGCGGGTTGAGCCTCGCGAGGACTAGGCGGTCGCGGACTCGGTGTCCTTGGCGGTCTCGGTGCCCTCGATCGCCGGCGTCTCAGCGCCTTCCCCGACCGAGATCGCCACCTTGCGCGGCCGACGCTGCTCGGGCTTGGGGATCCGGACCTCGAGCACGCCGCGGTCAAAGCTCGCCTTGATCGACCCGGGATCCACGCCCTCCGGGAGGGTCAAGGTGCGCCGAAACGCGCCGGAGGTGCGCTCGATGCGGTAGTAGCCCTCCTTGCGCTCCTCGTGCTCGGCCTTGCGTTCGCCCGAGACGGTGAGCACGTTGTCCTCGAGCTCGATGTGCACGTCGTCCTCGGCCAGGCCTGGCAGGTCGGCGCGGAGCACGAAGTCGGACTCGGTCTCGACCAGATCCATGGCGGGGATCCAGCCGCGCGAGCCGCCGTTGTGGGCCTGGGTCGGGGTGTCGAAGAAGGTGTTGAAGAGCCGGTTCATCTCGTTCTGGAGCGTTCCCAGTTCACGTGCCGGCTCCCAGCGGATGAGTGCCATGTCGTACCTCGCTTTGAAGTTGGGACTGCTTGCAGCAGCATTATGAAATCTAAGTCTTGTGGTGTCAAGTTTTCTCCGTGGCCAAGAGGGCGCGAGACGAGCGGTCGGCTGCGAACTTCTGGCTGGGGAAGGGTGGTCGGGGTCTGGAGCAACGTTTTTGCCCAAGCCCCTCTCATCACCGGAGGGCTTGGGGGACGCAGCGGGATGACCGACGTTCCGTCCCAAAGCCCCGCGCATGGAGCCAGGTGCGGGCGATTGCGTCGCTATAGCCGCCCCGCCATGAGGCGCCAACCAGCCAAACGCCGGCACACATCCCCTTCCTACGCCGGAAGTTCGCGCCCCCACCGCCCCACAAACCTCCGAACGCCAACCTCAGGGATCGATCAGCGACTCGCCGGTCATCTCGGCGGGCTGCTCGATCCCCAGCAGCGCCAGCACGGTCGGCGCCACGTCGGCCAGGATCCCGCCATCACGGAGTTTGAGCCCCGGCACGGTCACAACCACCGGCACCGGGTTCATCGAATGCGCGGTGTTGGGACTGCCGTCGGGCTCGAGCATGTTGTCGGCGTTGCCATGATCGGCGGTGATCAGGCACGCCCCACCCGACTCCTGCACGGCGGCCACGACCTCTCCCAGGTACCGGTCGACGGTCTCGATCGCCTTCACGGCGGCCTCGATCACCCCGGTGTGGCCGACCATGTCGGCGTTGGCGAAGTTGATGATCCCGAACTTCGGGGGCTCGGCCCGCCACGCCTTTACGAAGGCCTCGGCGGCCTCCGGCGCGCTCATCTCCGGCTTGTGGTCATAGGTCGGCACGTCGCGCGGGGAGGGCACGAGCTCACGCTCCTCCCCCTCGTAGGCGTCCTCGTCACCACCGTTGAAGAAGTAGGTGACGTGGGGGTACTTCTCGGTCTCGGCGACATGGAGCTGGCGCTCGCCCCGGGCGGCGATCACACCGCCGACGGTGATCGAAGGGCGCTGGGGCGGGAAGGCGACCGGGTACGGCCACCCCTCCTCGTACTCGGTCATCGTGGCGTAGTGCTCGACCGGCTCTCCGCCCTCCCGGTCGAACTCATCGAAACCCGGATCGGCGAGCGCGAGGGTGATCTCGCGCATCCGATCGGGGCGGAAGTTCAGGCCCAGGACGGAGTCACCGGGACGAATTCGCGCCTCGTCGCCGATCAGCACCGGCTTGATGAACTCATCGGTCTCGTCACGCTCGTAGGCGTCGCGGGCGGCCTGCGCCGCGTCGTCGGCCTCATGCTCGGCTCGGCCATGGACGAGCAAGTCGTAGGCGAGCTTGACGCGGTCCCAGCGCTTGTCGCGGTCCATGGCGTAGTAGCGCCCGACCACCGACCCGATCCGCCCCGCGCCGCTGTCTCGCATCCACTCCTGGACCTGCTCCAGGAACTCCGCGCCCGATTTGGGAAGCGTGTCGCGCCCGTCGATGAAGGCATGGACGACGAGGTCGGGAACCTCGAGTGACGCCGCGAGTTCGATCAGCGCATGGAGGTGCTCGAGACTCGAATGCACGCCCCCATCGGAGACCAGCCCGATCACGTGCACGCGCTCGGAGGCGGTGAAGGCTTCGCGCAGCACCTCGTTGTCGGCCAGCTCCCCGTCGCGCGCCGCGGCGTCGATTCGGGTTAGGTCTTGCTTGACGACGCTGCCCGCACCGAGGTTGAGGTGGCCCACCTCGGAATTGCCCATCTGGCCCTCGGGCAGCCCGACGGCCTCTCCCCAAGCCGTCAGCGTCGTCGTCGGATACTTGTCCCAGAGCTCGTCGAAGACCGGGGTGTCGGCCAACGAGACGGCATTGCCCGGACCGGCGTCGGCCAGACCCCAGCCATCCAGCACGATCAGCGCGGCGTGCGCTACCGGGAGCGCGTCCGCGCCGTCGGTCATCGCCCCGCGGCGGTGACGATGGCGGCGAACGACTCGGCGTCGAGACTGGCGCCGCCGACCAGGGCGCCGTCGATGTCGGCCTGGGCCATGAGCTCGGTCACATTGTCTGGCTTGACGCTGCCGCCGTACAGGATGCGGGTGTGCTGGGCCTGCTCCCGTGAGCGATCCCCGACCAGGGCACGCACGAAGGCGATCGCCTCCTGGGCCTGGTCCGGAGTAGCCGTCTGGCCGGTCCCGATGGCCCAGATCGGCTCGTAGGCGATCACGATCTCCCCCAGGCGCTCGGTGTCCACGCGCCCGAGGCCCTCCTGGACCTGATGGCGGAGTTTGCGCTCGGTGTCACCGCGTTCGCGCTCCTCCTCGGTCTCCCCCACGCACAGGATCACGCGCAGCCCGGCCTCGAGCGCCGCCGGCACCTTCTGGGCCAGGGCGCGGTCGGTCTCTCCAAACATCTCGCGTCGCTCGGAGTGTCCGAGCACGACGCCCGCGACATCAAGCTCTGAGAGCATCGATGACGAAATTTCGCCGGTGTAGGCGCCGTCCTGCGCCTGGTGCATGTTCTGGGCGTAGACGGCTACGCGGGAGCCGCGGGTCGAATCGACCATCGCCGCTAGCGCCGTGTACGGCGGGCAGATCGCGACCTCGACGCCGTCGACCGAGGACACTCGCGGCAGGAGCGCGGCGATGAACGCCTCGGCGTCGGCAATCGTCTTGTGCATCTTCCAGTTGCCGGCGATCACGGGCGTCCGATCGACGCTGGGCACTTCGGGGGCGCTCACTGCAGCACCGCCACGCCGGGCAGCTCGCGACCCTCGATCAGCTCCAGCGCCGCCCCACCCCCGGTCGAGAGGTGGGTGACGCGATCGGCGAGGCCGAACTCGGCCATCGCGGCCGCCGAGTCGCCGCCGCCCACCACCGTCACGGCATCCGAATCGGCCACCGCTTGGGCCACGGCTCGGGTCCCGGCGGCGAAGGGCTCGAGCTCGAAGGCTCCCATCGGGCCATTCCAGAACACCGTGCCCGCTTCCGCGATGATGGCCGCGTAGGCCTCGGCGGTGTGCGGACCGATGTCGAGCCCCATCAGCCCCTCGGGCACCTCGAGGCCGTCGAGCGGCTGCGGCGTGGCGTCGGCCGCGAACTCAGAGGCGAGCACGAGGTCTGAGGGGAGTGCCAGCGTGGCCGTGTCCTCGCCAGACGCGAGCTCCAGGACCCGGGCGGCGAGCTCGACATCATCGTCGGCGCACAGAGAGGCTCCGACCGAGTGCCCCATGGCCTTCAGGAACGGAAAGCACATGGCGCCGCCGATCAGCACGGTGTCCGCCGCGCGCAGAAACGACTCGATCACGCCGAGCTTGTCTGACACCTTCGCCCCGCCCAGGACCGCCACCAGCGGGCGGGCCGGATCGTTTAGCAACCCCGTCAGGGTCTCGACCTCGCGCTGCAGGAGCAGCCCCGCCGCTCGCTGGTCCATCAACCGGGCCACGCCCTCGGTCGAGGCGTGGGCGCGATGCGCCGCCCCGAAGGCATCATCGACATAGACATCGGCCAGCTCAGCGAGATCCGAAGCGAGCTCAGGGTCGTTCTTGGTCTCGCCGGCCTCGAAGCGGATGTTTTCGAGCATCAGCACCTCGCCCCCACCAAGCTCGCCCACGAGCTCGTCGACCTCGGGGCCACGAGCTGCGGGGACAAACTTGATCGGAGCGTCGAGGAGCTCCCCGAGTCGGCGGCTCACCCCACCGAGGGAGAGCTCGGGCTCGCGGTCCTTGGGCCGACCGAGGTGCGACACCAGCACGAGCGCCGCCCCCTGGTCGCGGAGCGCCTCGATCGTGGGCAGCGCTGCCCGGATCCGGGTGTCATCAGCCACGGAGCCGTTGTCCAGCGGGACGTTGAAGTCGACCCGGACGAGCACCCGCTTTCCCCCAAGCTCGCCGAGATCCGCGAGCGTTTTCACAGCAGTCGCTGCACCAGGTCCGAAACGCGATTGGAGTAGCCCCACTCGTTGTCGTACCAGGAGACCACCTTGACCATCGTCCCATCCATGACCGAGGTCAGCGGGGAATCGACGATCGACGACGCCGGGTTCTTGATGATGTCCGAGGACACGATCGGATCCTCGTTGTAGATCAGCAGCCCCTGGAGCGGTCCGCTCTCGGCCGCGGCCCGCATCGCCTCGTTGATCTCCTCCGCGCTCGTCTCGCGACTCGCCTCGACCGTGAGGTCGACGACGCTGCCCACCGGTACAGGGGCACGCACGGCAAATCCGTTGAGCTTGCCGTTGAGCTCGGGAATCACGGCGCCGATGGCCTTGGCGGCACCGGTTGAGGCCGGAATCAGGTTGACCGCGGCGGCGCGTGCGCGGCGCAGGTCCTTGTGGGGCATGTCCTGCAGGCGCTGATCGGCGGTGTAGGCATGGATCGTGGTCATCAGGCCGTGCTTGATCCCGACCGTGTCGTGCACGACCTTGGCGATCGGGGCCAGGCAGTTGGTCGTGCAGGAGGCGTTGGAGATGACCTGGTGGGAGTCGCGATCGTAGGCCTCGTCGAAGTTGACGCCGAGGACGACCGTGGTGTCGGGGTTGGTAGCCGGAGCCGAGATGACCACCTTCTGGGCGCCGGCATCGATGTGCTTGGAGGCGTTCTCACGGTCGGTGAACAGCCCCGTGGACTCGATCACGACTTCGGCCCCGAGGTCTGACCACGGCAGGTCCGCCGGGTCGCGTTCGGCCAGCACCCGGATCTCCTTGCCGTCGACCGAGAACCCGGCGTCGGTGGCGCGTACGTCGCCAGGGAAGGGCCCGTAGGTCGAGTCGTACTTGAGGAGGTGAGCGATCGTCTTGGGATCGACGAGATCGTTGACGGCGAGCCATTCGATGTCGGCGCCGCGCTCGTAGGCCGCCCGGAAGACGTTCCGCCCGATCCTTCCGAAGCCATTGATTGCGACCCGTACCGCCATGCGCGCTGCCTCCATTTTCCTACCGTCGGACCAAAAATTTGCCGGCCTGAGCTTCATGCCGTCGGCTGGCGACAGGCTACCCAAATTCCCCGGCGACCCCCATTCGGAGGCCAAACCTGGCTACTTGCGGGAGACCATCTCAAGCCGCAGAGCATCGGGATCCAGAAGGTAGGCCGCGTAGTAGCGGCGGCCATACTGCGGGCGCTGTCCGGGCGGCCCGTCGTCACGTCCGCCGGCGGCCAGCCCAGCCTTATAGGCGGCGTCCACGGCGGCTTTGCCGCTGGCCTGGAGCGCCAGGTGACCGTAGCTGGGGCCGGGCGGGCGCCCGCGCATCACCACGAAGATCGTCGGGGCGTTGACGCCGTAGCCGATCAGCGAGTCAGACTCGAGCATCCGCCGCGCTCCCAGCGCGAAGAACACGGCGTCGTAGAACCGCGCGGAGCGCTCGAGGTCAGAGACCTCGAAGCCGATGTGCTCGATCAACCGGGCTCCGAGATGTCGCGGTGCAGCACGTCGACTAGGTAGCCGCTCTGGCTCCGGAAGCGATCGGCCATGTGCTCGGCGATCGCCACCGAGCGGTGGCGGCCCCCCGTGCACCCAATCGCCACCACGAGGTGCGCCTTGCCCTCCCGCAGGTACTGGGGCAGCAGGTAGTCGAGCAGGGGATCGAGGTGGTCATACAGGGCGTCCAGCGCGCCCGTGCGGTTGATGTACTCCACGACCCTGGGGTCGTTGCCGGTCAGCGGGCGCAGATCGGGCTCGTAGTGAGGGTTGGGCAGGAAACGGACGTCGAAGAGAAGGTCGGCATCGCGGCTGGGGCCGTACTTGAAGCCGAAGCTCTGAAACGTCACCGCGAGGCGGCCGGCCGTCCTCGAGGGCAGCAACTCGTCGGTGAGTTGTCGGCGCAGCATGGCCGCCGTGAGGCCGGTCGAGTCGATCACGACGTCGGCGATCCGGCGCAGCGGCTCGAGCACCTCGCGCTCGCGCGCGATCCCCTCGGCGACGCTGCCGCGCGGAGCCAGAGGGTGGCGTCGCCGGGTCTCTTTGTACCGGGTCAACAGCGTCTCTTCGTCGGCCTCCAGGAAGACGACTCGGTAGCGCAGGCCGGTACCCCGCAGGCTCTCGAGCATCGCGGCCAGCCCCTCGAAGTAGCTGCCGCCGCGGGCGTCGGAGACCACAGCGGCGCGCGCCACGTTGGACCCAGCGTGCATGAAAAGGTCGACGAGCGACCGGATCATCTCCGAGGGCAGGTTGTCCACGCAGAAGTAACCGGCGTCCTCGAATGCCGCCATCGCCGTCGACTTGCCGGCCCCGGAGAAGCCGGTGATCACGACGAGGTCGGTGAGCGCCGAGGCTTCCATGCCGACTCAATTCTGCACCGCGGCGCGGACAACGGGGTGGCCGTGTCGTTGGGCGCGGTATGGCAGCATGGCCCCAGTGTTAGGCCGCCGCGCTTGCCTCGCCCTCGTGGCGGCACTGGGAATCGCCTGCTTCGGGCCCGTCGCCGCCCACGCCGACGTGCTCGGGGCCACCGTCGCGTCGTCTCCGACCGGACAAGCGATGCCCTCGGGCTTCGTCGGGGTCTCGTTCGAGTACAAGGCGCTGCACCAGTACACCGGACGCGACCCGCTCGCTGTCGACCCCGCAATGCTCGGGCTGCTGCGCGGGCTGACCCCAGGGCAATCCCCCGTGATCAGGATCGGCGGGGACAGCACCGACGCCAGCTGGTGGCCGGTGCGGGGAATGATCCCCCCGGGCGGCATCTCCTACCGGATCACCAAGGGATGGCTGCGGACGACCCAGGCGCTGGCCGCGGATCTCAACGCCAAGCTGATCCTCGGCATCAACCTCGCCGCCGGCCGGCCGGCGATCGCCGCCGCCGAGGGTCGGGCCCTGACCGACGGCATCGGGCGCCGGTACATCGATGCGCTGGAGATCGGCAACGAGCCCGACCTCTACGGGGCCTTCGTTTGGTACAGGGACCGGCGTGGGCACCTCTACCGGGCGCGCAATCGCAAGTACAACCTGAGCGCCTACACCAAGCAGTTCACGCAGTGGAGCCGGACGCTGCCCAATCTCCCCCTGGCGGGGCCGGCGACCTCGGGCCCAAGCTGGATGGGCGGCCTTGGCCGCTTCATCTCCACCGAGTCAAAGCACCGGCTCGGTCTGGTCACCTACCACCGGTATCCGCTGCGCGCCTGCGTCACGGACAGCGCGTCGCCGGGCTTCCCGTCGATTCCCAACCTGCTCGCCGACAGCTCTTCCAGCGGGCTGGCCAAGGCGATGGCCTCCTACGTCAGCGTCGCCCATCAGCACAAGCTGCCGTTCCGGGTCGGCGAGATGAACTCGGCCTCGTGCAAGGGCGCCCCCGGCGTCAGCGACACCTTCGCCTCCGCCCTGTGGGCTCTCGACACGCTCTTCAACTTCGCATCGGTCGGCGTCGACGGCGTGAACTTCCACATGCTCCCGGGTTCGGCCTACGAGCTCTTCAGCCCTTCGCAGACGACCGCGGGCACCTGGCAGGCATTCGTCCACCCCGAGTACTACGGCCTGTTGATGTTCGCCCAGGCCTTCCCCCCGGGGGCGCGGCTGCTGCCCGTGAGCGTGCCCGCCGGCCCGCTGAAAGTGTGGGCGACACGGGCGACCGACGGCACGACGCGCGTGGTCGCGATCAACCAGGACACGACCAACCCGCACACCGTGTCCGTCCAGGTCCCCGGCGCGGTCGCGGCCGGGTCACTGGAGGCGCTCCAGGCGCCATCGGTCAGCGCCACCTCCGGCGTCACGCTGGGCGGCCAGACCTTCGGTGCCGAGACGACGACGGGTACCCTCCCGGCGCCCGCCACGACGCCGGTCGCGCCCGTGCTCGGCACCTACTCGTTCAACGTGCCGGCCGGAAGCGCCCAGCTACTTACGATTCGCTAGACCCCGGTCTTGTGGAGCTCGCGATACATGTCGCGAGCGAGCTTGCCGGGGATTCCCGGAACCGACTCGAGCTCCTCCCGTGACGCTCCCAGGATCGCGTCAGGCGAGCCGAAGTGCGCGAGCAGGGCGCGCTTGCGAGCCGGCCCCACGCCCGGGAGGTCGTCGAGTACCGAAGCCGTCATCGCGCGGTCGCGGCGGATCCGGTGATGGGTGATCGCGAAGCGATGGGCCTCGTCCCGAACGCGCTGGAGCAGCTGGAGCTCTGGCGTGTCGTGGGCGAGCACCAGGGGCGCAGCGCGCCCGGGGATGAACACCTCCTCGATTCGCTTGGCGAGCGAGATCACCGTCACCCCGCGGTCGCGAAACCCCTGTAGAGCTCGGAGTCCGGCGGCCAGCTGTCCCTTACCGCCGTCGATCACGACCACGTTGGGCAGGGCCGCGAAGCTCGGGTCGTAGTCCTTGTCGTGGGGTGAGACGTCGCGCTGGCGCTCCCAGCGCGCCATCCGGCGGCCGAGAATCTCCTCCATGGCGGCAAAATCGTCAGGACCCTCGTGACGCGGGGCGTGGGAGCCGTTGCCGGCTCCGTCGCCGACGGTGAAGACCTTGAAGCGGCGGTAGTCCGACTTCTTGGGCGCGCCGCCCTCGAACACGACCATCGATGCCACGGTGTTCGTTCCCATCAGGGTCGAGATGTCAAAGCACTCGATCCGCAGCGGGACCGTGTCGAGCCCGAGCGCCTGCTGTAGACCGTCCAGGGCCTCGACGCGCTGCTGACGCCGACGCTCGGAGCGCAGCTTCTCCTGGTCGATGGCGAGCTTGGCGTTGCGCTCGGCGAGCTCGAGGATCCGCCGCTTGTCGCCGCGTTCCGCCGGCCGGATCTCCACCGTGCCGTTGCGGCGCGCGCTCAGGGCCTCGGCCAGCCCGGGCACGTGGCCGACCTCACGCTGGACCACGACCAGCGGTGGCACCGACATGGCGCTGGCGTAGTACTGAAGGATGAAGGCCTCGGCGACGTCACCGACGCTCGCCCCCGCGGCGTTGTCCAGATAGAAGCTCTGGCGGTCAGACAGCACGCCGTCGCGGATCTGGAACACCTGGGCATTGGCCTCGCTCTCGGCGACGGCCACGGCGATCGCGTCATGCGAGCCCTCGCCCTCGTGGGCCACCCGCTGGCGCTCGAGCAGCGAGCGCACGGCGCGCAGCCGGTTGCGTTCGCGGGCGGCGTCCTCGAAGCGCTGCTCGGCCGCCGCGAGCTTCATCTCGTACTCGAGCCGCCGCTCGATCTCCTTATAGCGCCCCGACAGGAACGCCATGACCCCGTCGATCGCCTTGCGGTAGCCCTCCTTGTCCACGTAGCCGACGCAGGGCGCCTCGCAGCGCTTGATGTAGTAGTCCAGGCAGGGCGACCCGCTGCGCCGGCCGGGCTCGGGACCATCGCAGGAGCGGAACATGAACACCTTGCCCAGCACCTCGAGGGTCGAGCGCACGCGCTTGGCGTTGCTGTAGGGGCCAAAATAGGCACGGTCGCGCCGGTGGCGCTCCCGGGTGAAGTAGACGCGCGGAAAATCCTCGTCGAGCGAGATCGCGATGTAGGGATAGGACTTGTCATCGCGCAGACGGATGTTGAAGCGCGGCTTGTACTGCTTGATGAAGTTCTGCTCGACGAGCAGCGCCTCGGACTCCGTTTGGACTACGAGCGCCTCGATCTGCTCGATCATCGGGACCAGGTCGCGGCCCGCTCGGGTGCTCGGATTGGAGAAGTGCGAGGCCACCCGCTTGCGGATCGACTTGGCCTTGCCGACGTAGATGACCTTCCCGCGCTCATCTCGAAACAGGTAGACCCCGGGCTCATCCGGCAGCTCGCGGCGCCTGTCGGCGGGGAAGATCGACATCACTTCTCAGAATAGGACCGCCGGGGACCGTCGGAGGAGCCCGGGGACGCCTTAAAGGGGCGTGCCGGCGCCTGCAGACCGCAGCGGGTCGGTTCGGACCCGGTCCGCCCGAAAGCAATGACACCGCTTTTAGGTCTGACCGACGAATCGGAGGTACACGCTTCAAGAGTGATGATTCACCGAGAGAAGGTCGCGGATTTATCCGCGTCCCGGGTAGAGCACAACCATGGGAGCTCTCTCGCCCACGCCCCCGACCCACCTCGTCGGCGAGCCGGGCGCCAGCCTCGCGGCCTCCAGTGACGAGTGGCTCGCCCGGCTGGCCGGACGCGCCAGCGAGCGAGCCTTCGTGGCGCTCTATCACCGGTATCACGATCCGCTCTACAGATACGTGTGGTCGATCGCCCGCAACGAGGCCGACGCCCAGGATGCACTGCAATCGACCTGGACGCAGGTCCTGGTGGCCCTCCGCCACGGTCGGCGCGACGCCCCGGTCCGTCCGTGGCTCTATCGCATCGCCCACAACGAGACGATCAACGTTCTGCGTCGCCGCGGTCGCGACGGCGAGGTTCGCGTCCAGCTCCGGCAGCCCGCCCCGTCGGCCGAAGAGTCGGCTATCGATCGCGAACAGCTCGCGCAGCTGGTCACCGATCTTCAGGAGCTCGCCGAACGCCCCCGCAGCGCCCTGCTGATGCGAGAGCTCAGCGGCCTGTCGCACCAAGAGATCGCGGAGGCGCTTGACATCACGGTGGGAGCCGCCAAACAGTCGATCCTGGCAGCCCGCCAGGGACTGGCCGATTGCGCGCAGGGACGCGCGACCGACTGCGAGGTGATCTGTCGCACAATCTCATCCGCGGACCGGCGGGTGCTGCGCGGGCGGCGGGTCCGCGCGCATCTCAAGCACTGTGAGAGCTGCTCGACGTTCGCCGCAGCGATGCGCGACCGCCGCACCGCCCTACGCCAGCTCGTACCGGCGGTGCCGCCGGCGGCTTCGGTCTCGCTCCTGGCCCGGGTGCTCAAGAGCGCCGGCGGGCCCAGCGCCGGGGCCGGCCTGACCGGAGGAGGCGC
>JBAPXO010000485.1:0-2107 GCA_049284255.1 Solirubrobacteraceae bacterium
CCACCAGGCGCGAGAGCAGGGAGGACTTGCCCACGCCCGGCGGGCCGGTCACCCCGACGATCTGCGCCCGAGCCTCGTGGCCGAGCGCGGCGGGGGAGACCGTGGCCAGGAGCACGTCGGTCTGCCGGCGCGCTTCGGCGTCCCGGCTTTCAACGAGGTTGAGCACCGCCGGAGCGGCGCTCAGGTCGCCATCGCGCAAGCGGCCCCCGAGCTCATCGCCCCGGCCGGGCGCCGAGCTCAAGCGGGCGCCGCGGAGTCGACTCCCTCGGGCGTGGCGCCCGCTCGGCTTCCGTCCTCGCCCTCGGGTCGGCTGCCCGAGGCTTGCAGCGGCTCGGCGACCAGCTCGATGATGTCGTGCATCATCCGGTTGAGATCCCAGTCCTTGGGGGTGTAGACGGCGGCGACGCCGGCTTCGCGCAGGGCGGTGGCGTCAGCGTCGGGAATGATCCCGCCGACCACCACGGGGACGTCCCCGGCCCCGGCCTCGGCCAGCGCAGCAAGCACGGAGGGAATCAGCTCGGCGTGGGAGCCCGAGAGGATCGAAAGGCCGATGACATGCACACCCTCCTGGGCGGCCGAGCTGGCGATCTGCGACGGGGTCAGCCGGATGCCCTCGTAAACGACGTCCATGCCGGCGTCGCGGGCCCGCACGGCTATCTGCTCGGCGCCGTTGGAATGACCGTCCAGCCCGGGCTTGCCGACGAGAAACTTCAGCCTGCGCCCGAGGGCCTCGGAGACCTCCTCAACCTCGTCACGCAGCTCGGCGAGGTCCTCCCCGGGGACGGCTGCGGCCTCCCCGACTCCGGTCGGCGCTCGGTACTCGCCGAACACGTCACGCAAGGTCTGTGACCACTCGCCGGTGGTCGCGCCCGCCCGAGCGGCGGCGATCGTCGCCGGCATGATGTTCTCGGCGTCGTCGGCGGCTACCCGGGCGAGCTCGGTCAGGGCCTGGGTGACGGCGTCCTGGTCACGCTCAGCCCGCCAGCGCTCCAGAGCGGCGCGCTGGTTGGCCTCGACCTCGGGATCGACGACGAGGATCCCGCCGTCGGCGTCGGCGGTCAGCGGCGAGGGCTCGGTGCTCGTAAAGCGGTTCATCCCCACCACCGTGAGCTCGCCGGACTCGATTCGCCGCCAGCGGCCGCGGTGGGACTCGACGAGCGCCGACTTCATGTATTCCACCGCCTCGACGGCGCCGCCGAGCTCGGCGACCCTGGCCATCTCGGCGCGCGCGCCGTCGACCAGCTCGGCGACGAGCTCCTCCATCACCTTGGAGCCCTCGAAGATGTCGGGGTACTCGAGCAGGTCGGTCTCGAAGGCGAGGATCTGCTGCAAACGCAACGACCACTGTTGGTCCCAGGGGCGGGGCAGGCCGAGCGCCTCATTCCAGGCGGGCAGTTGGACGGCGCGGGCACGGGCACTGCGGCCGAGGGTGACGGCCAGGGCCTCCAGCGCGATCCGGTAGACGTTGTTCTCGGGTTGGGCCTCGGTGAGACCGAGCGAGTTGACCTGGACCCCGTAGCGAAAGCGCAGGTGCTTCTCTGACTCCACCCCGTAGCGGTCGCGGCCGAGCTCCTGCCAGAGCTGGGACATGGCGCGCAGCTTGGCGTGCTCCTCGACGAAGCGCACGCCGGCGTTGACGAAGAACGAGATCCGTCCGAAGACGTCGCCCATCAGCTCCTCGGGAACGCGCTCACGGACGGCGTCGAGGACGGCGATGGCGTTGCCCATCGCGTAGGCGATCTCCTGCACCGGGCTCGCTCCGGCCTCCTGGAGGTGATAGGAGCAGATGTTGATCGGGTTCCACTTGGGCACGTGCTCGACCGTGTAGGCGATCGTGTCGGCGATCAAGCGCATGCTGGGTCCGGGCGGGAACGCGTAGGTGCCCCGGCTCAGGTACTCCTTGAGGATGTCGTTCTGGGTGGTGCCCTGGAGCTCTGACTCGGCGACCCCCTGATTCTCGGCGGCGACGATGTAGAGCGCCAGCAACCAGGCGGCGGTGGCGTTGATCGTCATCGAGGTGTTCATCTGGTCCAGCGGGATGCCCTCGATCAGGGTGCGCATGTCACCTTCGTGGGCGATGGAGACCCCGACCTTGCCTACTTCACCC
>JBAPXO010000486.1:0-7955 GCA_049284255.1 Solirubrobacteraceae bacterium
CTCCGAAGCTCTGCCGCGAACCTCTCTCGCGCGTGTCGTGGAACGTGCTCGATTACGCTATTTGAGTACGCGAGATCAAATTCGCCGTCATCAAAGGGCAAGCGCTGCGTCGCATCCGCCCTCACGAACGGTCCGGGGAACCCCGGCCTCTCGATGAGGTCAACGCCTGTGACGTTAAGGAAAGGCGCGAGCCCCTTCAAACCCGAGTCGCCCGCGCCCACGTCGACGATTCGCGTCTCTGAGGTGACCCCGGGGAGGGCAAGAAAGCGCTCCAAGCGCCGCGCCCTGGCCCGCTCGGAGACCGGCCCGGCCAAACGAGCAATAGGGCCCCGGGCACGGGCATACGTGTTCGAGGACACGGGGGTATCTTGCCAACCCGACGGCGGCCCGCCTCGTTCGAGCGTCACGCCACCTCCGCTCCTCGCGCTGATCATCTAGCTATAGGGCTGTCGCGGCCCTGCCGGACGACGGAGAAGTAGTCCGCTTTGACTGCTCGTCTGCTTCGGCTTGGTCGATAGAGTCACGCGCCTTGTCCGAGAAGCCTCCACTTCCCGGGGGCCGCCGGCCTACCCATCTGCGGGCGGCGGCTACCGGGGCCGCGGCCCTCATCGCCGTCTTCATCGTCGTCGTGCTCGTGGCAGGTTGTGGCTCCGGTAGCGCGCCGGCCCAGTCGCAGGCTCTGCCGCCGGTGATCAGCCGCACGGGGCCTGAGTCGTTGGTTACCCCGGCCTCCGAGGTGACCAGCAATCCCACGGGAATAATCAACGCGCTGCACGTGCTCGGGGTGGATCGGGTCGACGTCTGGCTCCCGTGGAACGCGCTTGCTCCGGATAACACCTCCACGCAGCGGCCCAGTGTCGACCTGTCTGACCCGGCGTCCTATTCGGCGACCGCGTGGGCGCCGTATGACGCGGTCGTCCGCCAGCTCAAGGCCGACCACATGGGCATCGACATGGACTTCTTTCCGCCAGCGCCTCGGTGGGCGTCCGGTCCGGGGGCCCCCCATCCGGCTCGCCAGACGATGTGGAAACCAAACCCGTCGGACTTCGCTGACTTCGTTCGCGCCGCCGGGACACGCTACAGCGGCCACTACATACCCCCGGGCGCGAGCCGACCGCTGCCTCGCGTTTCGTTCTGGTCGATCTGGAACGAGCCCGACCTCGGGAATTTCCTCGCCCCCGAGGCGACTCATCATTCCCAGGTTGAAGAGGCCGCGCGACTGTACCGAGGCCTGGTCGATGCGGCCTGGGGTGCGCTGCATCAGACCGGCCACGGCCAGGACACGATCCTCTTCGGAGAACTCGCCCCGGCCGGAATCCACTCCGGAAGTGTCGGGAACTTCAACGAGATGACGCCGCTGCGTTTCCTACGCGCGCTGTATTGCGTCGACGCGAACTACAGCCCGCTGTCTGGCGAGGCGGCCGCGCTGCGGGGATGCCCAACGACCGCGGCGGCGTCGGCGCGGTTCGCTGTTCAGAACCCGGCGCTGTTTCACGCCTCCGGCGTCTCGGTGCACCCCTACCCGCAGGGTCTGCCGCCCGACACGGTGACGCCCGACGAGCCCGATTACGCCGAACTTGCGGCACTGCCTCGGCTGACGCAAACTCTCGACCGTGCCCAGCACGTATACGGCTCGCACAAAAAGTTTTCCATCTGGTCGACCGAGTTCGGTTACCAAACCAATCCGCCGGAAACGGACCCGGGGACCGTGTCGCCGACGACGGCGGCCTATTACCTCAACTGGGCCGAGTACATCACCTACGAGAACCCGCGGGTGCGGTCGTTTGATCAGTACCTGGTGACCGACCCGACCAACTCGTTCTTCGCCACCGGGCTCCTGTCCGACACTGGAGCGCCCAAGCCGGCGTACTTCGCCTACCGGATGCCCATCTTCATGCCGGTCACCAGCACGAGCCACGGCCGTCCCCTCGACGTGTGGGGCGGCGCTCGACCCGCCCCACAGGTGCAGAAGACGACCCACCGCCCCCAGACAGTCGCGATCCAATACCGGGCCGGCGGCTCTGGGGCGTGGCGCACGCTGCGCACCGTCACCCTCACTAACCCGCACGGCTACTTCGAGATCCGCCAGGTGTTCCCCGGCTCCGGCCAGGTCCGGCTTTCGTGGACGCCGCCCCACGCCGCGCCCGACCTCAGCCGCACGGTCTCGATCACCGTCGGTTAGACCCCCCTTCCAGCTTACGCTCAAGGCCGACTGGCAGCCGTTTAAGCACCTCGACGCGGCTTTTTGACTGCCAGCGAGCTCAGCGCACCGCTCGGGCCAGCAGCAGGCGCCGCAGCAACGGCGGACCGCCGGCACCGCGAATCCTCACCTCCGCGAAGTCAAAGTCGGTCAACAGCTGCCGCAGCGACGCCGCCGAGTACAGGTGCAGGTGATCGCCCACCGGCTCGGAGTACCGCCCGATCCCCCCCAGCAGGAGCCGCAGGCGCCCATGGCTGGGCGTCGTCACCAGCAACCGCCCGCCGGGCACCAGGACTCGCCTGACCTCCGACAGCCAGCGGGCCGTGTCTGCGACGTGTTCGACGACCTCACTTGCCCAGACGACGTCGTAGGCGCCATCGGACGGCGGCAGGGGGCCATCGATCGGCACGGCGCGGAACTCGAGCTCGGGGTGACGTCGCCGTGCTCGCCGCACCGCCGCCTCGGCGACGTCGACGCCCAGCACCTCGGCCCCCAGGCCCGCCGCCTGGGCAGTGAAGTCGCCCTCCCCGCACCCCAGGTCGAGCACCCGGTCCCCAGCGGAGATGTTGGCGCTCAGGAAACCCGCGCGGAGCTCCCGGTCAGGTGGACGCAGATCTTCGGGGAGGCGTTCCCACAACTCCTCGTAGTAGTCCTTCACGGTTTGCAAGGATCACGCACGTGCCCGACACCTTCGGACCCCGCTTCTCGGTACAACCGGATAGATGACCACCCAGGCCACCGATTCCCGACCGACCGCATGCCTGCGAGTTGGCCACAGCATCATCACGGCGGGCTCGAGTCTCGATGACGTCGCTGCCCGGCTGGCCGGCAGCAGCTGGGACATGGTCGAGCTCGACGTGCTCACGCGTGACGGCGAGCTGGTCGTCGCCCACGATCCGGGCGATCTCAGCCTTCCTGACCAGATTCCCTTCGTGGACGCCCTCGGGGTCCTGCGTGAGCTCCTGCCCGAGGCCGTGCAGCTCGACGTCGACGTAAAGGCCGCCGGCTACGAGGAGCAGGTGGTGGACGCCCTGCGGTCGCTGGAGCTCTCAGAGCGCACCCTCGTCTCGACGATGGAACTCCAGAGCCTCCGTGCTCTGAGAACCATCGCCCCGGAGCTGCGACTCGGATGGTCGGTGCCCAAGGCGCGCCGCAATTACCTGGAGCATCCCCTGACCAGGCCCGGCGCCCATGCCGTGCTCGCCTACCTGCGTCGCACCCTCCCGCGGGCGGCCGTCGCACGCCTGCGCGCCGGAGTCGCTGACGCGATCATGGCCCACTGGGGGGTGGTCACTCCCGCCCTTGCGGCGGTCGTCCGAGACCTGAACCGGGAGCTCTACGTGTGGACCGTCGATGATCCCGAGCGCCTGATCGCGCTGGAGAGCCTTGGGGTCACGGGCGTGGTCACCAACGATCGTGACCTGTTTGACCGGGCCGGATTCGCACGAGCCGACGGCGCCTGACCCGCACCGCTCTCATCTGCTCTCGAGCATCAGCGTCACCGGTCCGTCGTTGACCAGCTCGACACTCATCTGCGCCCCGAACACTCCCCGCGCCGCCCCCAGCAGCTCGCAGAAACGCGAGTACAGCGGCTCCGCGACCTCCGGCGGCGCCGCGGCCACATAGCTGGGACGGTTGCCCCGCCGGACGTCGCCATACAGCGTGAATTGGCTGACGCACAGGACCTCACGATCACCCAGCGGCTCGTTCATCCTCCCGTCGGCGTCCGAGAAGACCCGGAGCGCCCGGACCTTGTCGGCCAGCCACCGGGCCTCGGCCTCACCGTCGCCGTGCGTGATCCCGAGCAGCACCAGCAGACCAGGTCCAATGGCCGCCACCCGCCGCCCCTCGACCTCGACCGAGGCCCTGCTGACTCGCTGGATCAGCGCCCGCACCCGAGGGCCTCAGGCCTCGCGCAGCTCAGCGGCTGCCGTCTCGGGAGCGACGATGTTGAGATTGACCCCGGCGCCGAGCTCCAAGCCCGCCAGGTGGGTGAGCCGCGGCAGGATGTCGATCCGCCAGCAGAAGCTCTCGGCCCCGCTCGGAGCGGTGCGGACCCAGAGGTTCAGGGGCGGGCTTGCCCCCAGCCATCGAGCAAGCCGCCCGATCGCGTCGTGCAGCATCACCGCCCCCGTGGGCCCGTCGTCCTCAAATCGCATCCGCGGCACGCGCGGGGCGATCATCAGCTGATACGGGACACGGGAGCCGTAGGGAGCCATCAACACCGCCTCGGAGTCGATGGCCACGATCCGCTCACGAAGGCGGACCTCGTTCTGAACGAGGTCGGCGAGCAGGTTGCCCCCCATCGTGCGCGTGGCATAGGCGCCGAAGCGTTCGCGCTCGCGCGCGATCGCGGCCGGAACGAACTCGAGCGCGTAGAGCTGGGCGTGGGTGTGCGGCAGCGAGGACCCCGCCTCCACCCCCTCGTTCACGATCAAGTGCACACACGCCGAGTCGGCATGTGCTCGCATTCGCTCGCGCCACACGTCGACGGCAACCACGACCTGCTCGGCCTCCAGCTCCCCCAAGGAGGTGACCGACTCGGGCGCGTTGACGACCACCTCGTGGGCGCCGCGGGCCGGGCCGGCCCAGAACAGATCGGGATTGGCCGAGGCTGGCGGCGTCGGTGCGCCGGCGGTCAGCGCCGGATACAGGTTGGGGACGACTCGCACCTGCCAACCGGGCGAGTCCGCGGGGCCGCCGCCGGGCCGGAGCGCGTAGACCTCGGGCGGCGTCCGATCCTCGTTGCCGGCGGCGAACGGGTCGTCCCCACGGGCCAGCTCGGGGCGCGGAGCGGCGCGCAGGCCGCCCCCCGGACGGGTGACTCGGTCGCCGGCCACGATCACGCGTTGGCCGGTCAGCGGATCGACGCGAACCTCGGACATCGGGCAGCGACGCTACCGGGCCCGGATCCGGATCACGACAGGTACTTCTCCATCGCGATGTGCTCGATCCCCGCCTCCATGAAGATTCGCCCCCGAGGCTCGTACCCGGCCGCCTCATATAGCGACCGGGCGTAGGTCTGGGCGTGCAGCACCAGGCGGCGGGCTCCCCCGGCCAGGGCCTCGGCGTCGGCCAGCGCCAACAGGTCGGTGGCGATTCCGTGGCGGCGGGCGCTCTTGCGGACCGCCAGGCGGCTGAACTGGACCGTCGGGCCAACGAACACGAGCCGGCAGGTGGCCAGAAGCTCGGGCCCGGAGACTGCGACGAGGTGCACCCCCTCGGCGTCGCGCCCGTCGAGCTCCTCGCGTTCGGGCACGCCTTGCTCGACGCAGAACACGTCGTGGCGCAACGCGAGCACGGCGGGCATCTCCGCCGGGTCGAGGACCCGGCGAACTTCGTAGGCGAGCACATCCGTCATCTCAGCACGTAGCGCTTTATGTCCTGCTCGAGGGCGGCAGCGTCGGCGTAGGATCCGGCGTGATCGTAGACCTGCCGGCCTCGCCGGTCGATGTAAACGGTCTGGGGGTAGTAGACCGCCGCCTGAAGGGTGCGGGCGATCGCCTCATGGGGGTCGACGTAGCTCGGGTAAGTGTTGGGGTAGTGATGCAGGAACGCCGTCGCCGAGGAGTCTGAGTCCTTGCCGTCGATTCCGATGAAGGCGACCTGACGCCCGTAACGCAGCGACGCGCCCTGGAAGGCCGACGCCTCGCTCTGACAGTCGGTGCACCATGAAGCCCACTTGTTGATCACCACCGGAAAGCCGCGCAAACCTCGCACCCGCGCCGAGAACGCCTTCGGTCCACCGTGCAGCAGCTTGTCGGCTTGAGCGTGGAGCGCGGCCAGAGCCGGTGGAGATCCCTTGAACGCGACAGAAACCGCGCTTTTCGACGGCGCCGTCGCGCTTGGGGTGCCACCGCCGCACCCGGCAAGCATCGGGCCCGTAGTCAGAGCAACTGCCGTCCACCAGCGAGCTAGACGCACAGCTGAAAGCTTGACAGACGTCTAGTCGGCCGGATCTGCTTAAATGATCGTTATCCTTCTAGGCCAGAAGGCCGGGGGGGAACGCTTCTGAGGAATTCTCGCCGTGCTCGGCATCTGGCCGAGCGTGCCTGAGCCGCTACGACGTAACGCCGCGGCTCGCTAAATCCTGACGCCGCAACCTGCCAATCACTGATGGGTGTTATCGCCCCGCTTCCAACTCCTGACGCGATCGCACGCGCCGAGCTGCTAACCCGAGAGCGCTTTGTCTACGAGGGAGAATCCCTCGAGGATGCGCTCGCCCCGGGGTCGGCGCGCCGGCGCGCGCTCGACGCTGCCCTGACCGAGGTCGAGGAGGGGCACAAGACGCCCTCCATCGAATGGCGGCGCCAGTTCTCGCTCCTGCTGGGACTCGAGCGACTGCTGTCCGAGGAGGAGCCCCGCCTCGTCGACGGCACCATCCTCTCGGCCCACCAGGTCGATGCCCTGTCGGGAACGCTGACGGCGCTCCTGGCCGAGGCCCAGCGCAGCGCCAACGGCAACTCCAACGGCCACGCCAATGGAGGCGCCGCCGCAGCGATCGAGTCGGCCACCACCGAGGAGCGCAGCTCGCGCACACCTCTTGAGGCCAACGGCGCGGGTGCCAGCGCCGACGACGAAGACCTCGACGATGAGAACGACGAGGGCGCAGAGGACGACGCCGAGGACGAGAACGAGGACGAGGAGCCCCAGGACTGGCAGGACGAGGGTGACGACGAGGAGGGCCAGCTCGAAGAGCAGCCCGAGGACCCCAACGCCGCCAAGCGCTTCTGGTTTGAGCACGCCACCGGTGCCGGCAAGACCGTGGCCGCACTGGGCTTCGTCGAGGCGTCGCGCACCGGCGGCGTCCTGATCCTCACCCATCGCCGCAACCTCGTCGATCAGTTCCACGGAGAGCTGCGCGACCGCGGCTACCGCGACCGCATCAGCGGTCCCCTGCTCGAGGACCACGACGCCGCCAACGGGCCCGTCACCGTCGAGACCTATCAGTGGTTCGTGCGCAACGCCGGCCGGATCTCCGACGCCTACACGATCGTCATCTGCGACGAGGCCCACACGGCACTGGGCGAGAAGACCTCGGCGGCGATCCGCGCCTGGTCGGGCCCCATCTTCATCGGCATGACCGCGACCGGCGCCCTGATCGCGCGCCACGTCACCGACCTCTTCCCAACCCAGACCAGCCGCTTCGATCTCGCCCAGGCCGCTCGCCGCGGGGTGATCGCCCCCCTGCGCTGCGTGCGCATCCCGCCGGGGCCAGGGGTTCGAACGATCGCCAAGGTGCCGCTGCGCCGGGGAGAGGTGGACACCGAGTTCGACCAGGAGATGCTGGCTCAGATTCTCGATCAGACCCCGTTCAACCTGGCCATCGCCGACCTCTACAAGACCCGCTTCAACGGCGTCCCGGGAGTCGTCTACGCCGCCGGGGTCAAGCACGCCTACAACGTCGCCCAGGCCTTCCGCGACCTTGACATCAAGGCCAAGGCCGTCTCGGGCGAGACGCCCAAGCGCGAGTTGGCGCGGGTGCTGGCCGACTACGAGTCAGGCAAGGTCGACGTGCTCGTCAACGCCCAGCTGCTGGCCGAGGGCTGGAACAGCCCCCGGGCGACTATCTGCATGCATCTGGCTCCGACCGCCTCCAAGCGCATCTACCAGCAGCGCGTCGGCCGTGTGACCCGCCGCCACCCCGGTAAGGAAGCGGGAATCGTGGTCGACTTCGTCCACCCCGCCACCAAGCACGACGACCCCGTGGTCACGCTGCACTCGCTCCTGGACCGCGACGTCTACCGCGGAGGGG
>JBAPXO010000487.1:0-4075 GCA_049284255.1 Solirubrobacteraceae bacterium
GCGTTGGCCCGGGGCGTGAGCTCGGTCGGGCCCAGGGCGGCGACCAGGGCGGTCAGCTCGCCGACACGGGCGTCGAGGGCCTCGGTGGCCGTCTCGTCGCCCTCGATCGCATCGGCCGCCAGCGCCAGAGCTTCCGACGCTTGCTCCAGAGCGCGCTCGCTGCCGGCAGCCGAGGGGTCATCGGCATCCGCACCCGTGCTGCGCTGTTGGCGGATCAGACCATGGATGGCGCTCAGCTGAACCCGGATCCGGTGGCCTTCGTCCACCAGGCTGCGCAGGGTGAGGAGCGCGGAGTCACCGAACAGGCTGGGGGAGGCGAGGTCGCCCTGGGCCTCGTCCAGCGCGGTGGCCGCCGGCAGGGCGGAGGCCGTGGCCGCGTCGCTCGCGAGCCGAGCTAGCTCCCGGTAGGCCGCGGCGGTGGCCTGGCGCTGAACACGCAGGGGGGAGGGCCACCGGATGATCGCTTGAAACAGGACTTGGGCAAGGCCACCGGCGAACACGAGGCCGGCAAGCCCCAGGGCCTGAGAGGCTGGCCCGCTGAAGCGCCCGAAGACCACGAGCGCGATCACGGCCTGGTTGCCGACGATGGCGCCCCGCTGGCCCAGGCTCACCAGTAGCCCCGCGGAGAGCGCCCACATCGCGAGCACGATCAGGTGCAGCCACCCGATCGAGCCCGTGACGGAACCCACAAAGGTCGACAGCGCCATGAGGGTGGCGTCGGTGGCCATCAGGGCCACGGGCGGGCGTCCGCCGCTGGTGCGCCAGGCGATACCCACGAGCATCGCCCCGGCTCCCATCGTGACCCCGGCCACGGGATCGCCCGCGGCGATCGGGATCCCCAGCACGGCCACGACGGGAATCGCCGCCAGCAGCCCGCCGGTGAACGAGATCAGGTGGCGATCGAAGCGTCCGGCGGCGCGGACCGCCGAGGTCAGCGCCGCCGGCTCTGACTCAGGGGTGGAGCTCTGGCGTGCGCGCGTGAGCATCGCCGTCGGTCTGTTTACCCGTTAGGCGGCGCTGCGCTGTGAGAGTCCGCGAGGGGTGGCGGCCTCGACGCGAGCCAGGAGGTCTGCGACCTCGGGATCGTCGGTCAACGAGAGCGCATGGCGGCATGCGTCGGCGCACTCGGCCAGACGATCCGTGCGCGCCAGGGCGTGGGCGTACGCCGACCATGCTCGCTCTGAGTCAGACTCGATCTGGGTCGCCTCGTGGGCGGTCGAGACCTCGGCACCCACGTCGCCGGCCAGGTGGTAGGCGAGCGCCAGATCGAGCAGCCCGTCGAGGGTCGGGCCGACCAGGCGCTCGCGCTCGAGCGCGGTGATCGCCGCGCCCCGATCCATCAGCCGCAGGCGAAGGCGCCCCAGTCGCTCCCAGGCCGAGGCGTCGCCGGGCGCCCGCTCGGCGGCGCGCAGCGCGGCCTCGGCAGCGAGGTCTATGGCCCCCATGTCTTCGTAAATACGCGACGCAAAGCGCTCGGGCGTGGGCCGGTCGGTCTCGACCCGCGCCCAGTCACGGACGGTGCGCGCGGCGGCGGGGAGATTGCCGGCCTGCCAGAAGGCGGCGGTCAGCAGCCGCAGCACGGCCGGATTCTGAGGCTCGGCGTCCCGCGCGTAGACCAGGCGCTGGGCGGCCAGACCGGCATCGCCTTCGGCCAGCGCGTGCTGGGCGGCGGTCATGAACCGCTGCACGCGGTCGGCGGCGTGGTCGGGCTTTGAGAAGTCGACGAACTGCAGCGACCCGGCGGGGATCGTGCGCACGCCGATCGAGAACATGACCCGCGCCCACTGCTGGGAGCTCTCCTCGTCGCCGGAGAAGTAGATGCCCGAGACGGTGCCCACCCCCCACTCCGGATAGGAGACGCAGCGCGCGTAGCGGTGAACGACGGAGTGGTCGGGGACGCGGGAGCCAAACGGATCGTGCTTGGCGCGGTCCTCGGCTGAGCGGCGCTCGTTCTGCTCGGCCTCATACGCCCGGCGTCCGGCGTCGGCGCGAGCCCGGCGCGTCGCCGCCGCCGAGGCCTTGACCGCGCTCCGGGTCACGCGGCCCCCGCGGAAGGTCTCGGCCAGCCGCTCAAGCTCATCGGCGGCCTGGTTGATGGCCTGCAGATGGCGCTGGTGCTCGTGACGGCGCCCTGGGGGCGCGATGTCGGGGTGCCAGCGCTTGGCCATCCGTCGCCGGGCTAGCTGGACGGTGCGCTGATCGAAGGGGGCCTCGAGCTCCAGCAGGAGGAGGGCGGATTCGACGTCAAGGATGCGCGGCATGACCCATAGAAATTAGCGGCCGGATCACGCAAAAAACAGCACAAGGTCAACTCGCCCCCGGCGGGCGAGGGCGTGCAACAAATGTGTGCCAATCTCGCCGGCCCCGGCCAGGTCGGACTTATCGTCGCCGCATGGGTGCCAGCCGCTCACGATCGGGCTCCAAGACCGCGGGGCTGGTGGTCGTCGGCGGACTGGCCGCCGCGTTCGCCGCCGGGCTCGGATTGATGGTGATCGCGCTGCTCATCACCGCCCCGTCGCCGGGCAACGGTTGCGGTTCGGCGAGCGCCGCCAGCCCGGCCAGCTCGATCACGCTGGGCGCCCCCGGTCAGGGACAGCGCGTGGGCGCGACCGAGTACGGGGGTCCGGGGGATCCCACGAGCGGGACGGTGGGCGCCTCGGGCGCCAACCTCGACACGCATCCCGACAGCTATGCCGAGCTCGGCGGCGTGACCTTTCAGACCGCGACCGCAATGGGCGGCCTGCCCTACATGACCCCCTTGCGGATCACCTGGGGCGATCACTCGGCGATCGCCTACAAGCGTGACTTCGGCTTGGGCGGCGGACCGGTCGCCGGGCTGCCCAGGGTGATCGACCTGTGGTGGCAGTTGGCCGGCGCGCTCGGCATCCCGTATGACCGTGGCCTGTGGTCAGGGCCGGTGCAGATCGAGCGTCCCGGGCCGACGGGCTCGGGAAACCTGCTCCTGCAGACGGCGGACACGGTCATGGGGGGCGCGATCCTGACAAGCGGCGCGGCGGGCACCAACGTGGCCTGCGCACAATCCCCCGAAGGCGGAGTGGCGCTCACGCCCGGACCGCGGGCCACCCTCCTGCCCGATGGGCGGGCGACGGCGCCGGCCGCGGCCCCGGCGGCGGTGAAGGGGATCATCGCCGCCGGCAACCAGATCGTCGGTAAGCCGTACCTATACGGCGGCGGGCACGGGCTGGCGCTCGACGAGATCGCGCCCGCCTATGACTGCTCGAGCAGCGTCGAGCATCTGCTCTACGGCGGCCGGCTGCTCCCGGTCAGCTACGACGCCGCCTCGGGCACGCTGGAGAGCTTCGGGCTTCCCGGACCCGGCCGCTGGGTGACGATCTACGCCAGCGCCGATCACGTCTTCATGTACGTGGCCGGGCTGCGCTGGGACACCCACAACGCCGCCGGCGCCGGTGACGGCAGCACCGGCATCGGGTGGCATCCGCTGGTGCGAAGCGCCGCCGGCTTCGTGGCTCGGCATCCGGTGGGGCTGTGACGTGATGCGACGCGCGCTCGCGCTCATGGTGGTCTGCGCGGGGGTGGCGGGGTGCGGCTTCGGGGCCTCCGCGCCCCACAGGGCCGCGAACACGGCGGCCCCCGGCGCCACGAGCGCGGCGAGCACCACCTCCGCTACCACCTCCACGTCTACCGCAGCCGCGCTCGCCGGTGCCCAGCGCACCCATGAGTACCCGACCCCGGCGCCGCCGCAGCGCGTGATCGGCGGCTGGCGCAGCCCCGCGCAGGCCGTCCAGGTGTTCGCCACCACCTACATCAACTGGAACGCGAGCACGGTCTCGCCGCGACTGCGGGCGCTCGCCGAGGTGAGCGTCGGCCAGGCGCGGTCGGCGATGGCGCTGGCCGCCGCCCAGGTCGCCCATGACTATGAGCTGCGGCGCGGCGGGATCGCCAACTCGGGGGCCGTCGAGGCGGTCGCACCGGTGCTCGGTCATCCCGACGAGTACGCGGTCGTCACCCGTGAGCGGACCACCGCCACAGCCAGCAACGCCTACCAGGGGCTGCAGCCCGCCTGGCACGTGGCTCTGGCCACCGTGACGCGGGT
>JBAPXO010000488.1:0-2026 GCA_049284255.1 Solirubrobacteraceae bacterium
TCAGGATCGTGCGGCTGCGGGATGGCCCCGAGGGTGAAGCCGGCGATTGCGCCGGGGCGGAAGACGAGGCAGTGAGTCGAGCCGCCGAACTGAAAGTAACCGAGCTCCTCACCCTTCGCGATGTGATAGCCGGGCCTCATCTTCGGGTCGATCATGCACGACGAGACCTCCGACATCCCGACCGGGACGAACGCCATCAGCCCGATGACCGGGTCGTCGGCCTCGATGAGGATGATCGCGCGGGTCGCGACGTGCGCCAGGTAGGACTGCGAGTTCGTCGGCTCGACCGCGTCGCTGCCCTCCGCGTCGGCCTCGGAGTAGTAGGTGCCGTCCTGAACGAACGCCCGGACGATCGTCCCGGCCACCGGGCTGTGCCAGCGGTGGTAGTTGGTCGCGCTCAGAAACGCCTGATAGACCGTTCCACCGACGAACCGATCGACCGAATCGTCATCGGCCAGCATGTCCTTGAGCGAGTATGGCTGGCTCTTGATCCAGAAGCGATCTTGCCGTTTGACATCGGTGCTGATGCCGTAGGGCGTTGACTCGCAGGCGCTGACGATCACCTTGTCGTCGTCCGGCGAGGCCACGGGACGCTCGCCCTCCTTGAAGCGTCGCGTGAAGAAGTCGTTCCACGAGGCAAACCCCCAGTACTCGTCCTCCGGGTCGTGCTCGTACTGGTGGATGCCGACCTTGCGCTGAGCCTCGGCCGATTGCCAGCCCGACGGCGAGTCGTTGAGCACGTAACGTGAGTCACCACTGCTGAGGAACTCGCACCAGGCGGTCAGGATCTTCTTGAGCATCGCGTTGATCCGCGGATCGCGGAAGGCGGCGAAGCCGGCCGGCGTTCCCATCGTCCAGTCGAGGATCGCGCCGAGCGGCGTGGCCACCATCGCGGTCTCGCCGAACTCGGGCCCCATCGTCAGCACCTCGTTGATCAGGCGCAGCATCTGCTCGATGCTCTCCAAGTGGCGCTTGCGGTACGGCCGGGTGCTCGGCACCTGCGAGATCATCTGGTTCATGTACATCCGCACCACGGGATCGCCGTCGATCAACTCCTGAAACTCGGTCAGCACCGGATGAAGCGCCACCTGCTCCCCCTTGGCCGCCACCCGCTCTCGGTGGCCGTCTAGCCATGCCTCCAAGTCATCCTGGTCCTCCGGCAGCCATCCAGCCTGGCGGCGCACCTCGACAGGACGAGGAAAGGTCGTCATCGCATACACGCTACCCCGCCGGCGCTCATCGCATCGCAAAGGCAGTAGTCGCCACATGCCATCGCGCGACGCGGGCGCGGCGGGGAGGGGAAGCCGTCGTCCTGACCGGAGCCGCACGATCGGGATCGGGCAGTCGTGCCAGAATGCCCGGATGACGACAGCAGACAACGACGGCGAGCCCATCACCGAGGCAGGGCTGACAGCCCTGAAGGCCGAGATCGGCGAGCTGGAGACCGTTGGCCGGCGCCAGATCGCGGCCCGGATCCTCACCGCTCGGGGGCACGGCGATCTCAAGGAAAATGCCGAGTACCACGCCGCCAAGGAGGACCAGGCGCACCTGGAGACGAGGATCAGCCGCCTACGTCGCCGACTCCGCAACGCGGTGGTCGTCGACACCGTCGCGAACGGCGCAACCACGTTCGCGTTCGGCCGCTCCGCCGAAGTCCGTGACGAGGCAACCGGGGAACTGCACACCTGGACGATCGTCGGCGCCACCGAGGCGGACCGTGCCCATGGCAAGCTCTCGGCGGAGTCTCCGGTGGCCCAGGCGCTCCTCGACCAGGCCCCAGGCGAGACCGTGGAGGTCTCCACCCCCCGGGGGATGCGCCGGCTGAAGATCGAACGGGTGCTCTGAGGCGCCAACAAGAACCCCGCCTGCGCCGGAGCGGCACAAGCGGGGTCAGATAAGAACCGGCGGCGACCTACTCTCCCAGGCCCTTGCGGGCCAAGTACCATCGGCGCTGAGGGGCTTAACGGCTCTGTTCGGAATGGGAAGAGGTGTTTCCCCCTCGCCATAGCCACCGGAAATCAAGCGA
>JBAPXO010000489.1:0-1763 GCA_049284255.1 Solirubrobacteraceae bacterium
GCTGACGACTGTATACATTACCTGGGAGGTTAAGGCAAACGGCCGGTCGACGCCTCCAGCTGCTTGCGCAACAGGGCAAGAGAACGTGGCATGCCGTAGGCGACCGCGCCGACGAGTCGGCCCCCACGGCGGGCCGCCGCCACGAACTTTTGCTCCCGCGGATCGCCCTCCAGGAGCTCGAACCGGTCTCCCAGGCCCGGGAGGCCGATCGACTGCAGACGCACGCCGAAGTGCTCTGACCAGAAGCTCGGCACCGAGCGGTGGGGCTGACCGTGTCCGGAGCCGTGGATCAGCGTGTGGGCCGCCACGCGCGCTTGCTCCCCGGCGTTGGTCCAATGCTCGATCCGGATCGGCGTCGGCCCGAACAAGGCATTGGGCCAGCGCGCGACGTCCCCCGCCGCGGCAACCGTCGGGACTCCCGTCGCCGCGCACCACGGGTCGCACACAACTCCATTGTCGACTTGCAGTCCGCTGCCGCGCAGCCAGTCCGTGGCCGGGGCGGCGCCGACCGCGCTCAGCACGAGATCGGACTCGACGTGCGAGCCGTCGTCCAGGATGAGTCGCTCGACGCGTCCGTTGCCCTCGACGGCGGCGACCGAGCGCCTGACGTGCAGCCGGACGCCGTGGGCGCTCAGGAGGTCCGCGGTGAAATCGGCGACCATCGCGCCCGCGACCGCGAGCGGGGGGTCGAGGCTGATCATCTCCACCTCCAGTCCCAGTGTCGTGGCGGTGGAAGCGACCTCGGTGCCGATGAAGCCTGCGCCGACGATGGCCAGTCGCGGCCGTTCGCGCAAGCCGGTCCGGAGCGCGAGTGCGTCGTCGAGCGTGCGCAGCTCGTGCACGCCGGCGTGGCCCGGATCCAGGGCGGGGAGCCGGCGTGGCCGGCTCCCGGTGGCGATCAGCAGCCGGTCGAAGGTCACCGTGCGGCCGGAGCGCGTCGTCACGGCGCCCGCCGCCAGGTCCAGCCGCCCCGCCGGGTCGCCGAGCAGCCACTGTGCCTCGATCGCCCGAAACTCGCGCAGCGCGATCTCGCCGGGCTCCACCGTCCCGGCGAGCAGGGCCTTTGACAACGGCGGTCGGTCGTAGGGCCGTCGAGGCTCCTCGCCGACGATCACCAGCTCCCCCTCGAACCCCTCCGCGCGCAGCGCCTCGGCGCTTCGCAGACCGGCCAGCGACGCCCCGACCACCACGATCCGCTTCGGATAGCGGCCCATTCACGCCCCGGAGGTGAGCACCTCGACCAGCGCCGGCGCGCCGGAGCGGACGGTGGCGATTGCGGCCTGCAGCGCTGGGGCGATCTGCTCGGGGGCGCCGACGGGTCCCGCAGACCAGACCCCGAACGACCGCGCCAGCGCCGCGTAGTCGATCGGTGGCTCAGACAGGCCGGCACCGACGTGGCGCCGCTCCACGGGCCGGCCTCGCGCCTGCGCGATGCGGGCCGCATGCTCGACGGTGTTGCGGTACTGGCGGTTGTTCTGGACGAGGATCAGCACGGGGAGGCGCAGCTGCGCCGCCGTCCACAGCGCCGCCGGCGTGTAGAGCAGATCGCCGTCGGGTTGCAGGCTGACCAGCAGCCGATCCGAGCCCGCCAGTCCGAGCCCGGCCCCGATCGCCGCGCCGAGCCCGTACCCCAGCCCGCCGCCGCCGTGCCAGCCGAGATGGGCGCCGAAGCCGGTGAGCGGCCACAACCGGCGCTCCCAATCGGTCGGCTTGCCGTGCACGATGACGGGATCCTCGGGTCCCAAAACCTCCCACGCCTCGGC
>JBAPXO010000490.1:0-2710 GCA_049284255.1 Solirubrobacteraceae bacterium
ACTTGTCGTTCCTACGTCATGCGGACCTCCCTTTCCTCACAACGCCGGAACAGTCCCGGCGCACGGCGACCAAGCGGCAGCCAGTTAGCGGTGGCGTCGCGGAGATTTCGCCCCGCTTCGCTGCGCCGGTTCAGAGCCCAGGGAACCGACCCCCGGTCACAAACGATAGGGTCGCTGCGTCTGACTAACCCACCATCGGTCGCGCGGGGACCTGAGCCGGACCCGGATGGTTCCGAGGCCGGTGCGGCGATGGTGAGGCGGCTGAACGTGCGCGTAACGTCTGGGATGGAGCCGGACATTGGCAGGTGAGATGGCCCAACCGCCCGACCCTCGCGTACGTTTCGAAGAGCTCTTTTACCGCTACCGCGGGGAGGTCCGCGCCTATGCTCGGCGTCGAGCCTCCCCTGCCATGGCTGAGGACGCGGTCGCCGAGACGTTTCTGATCGCGTGGAGGCGACTGGACGCGATCGGTGACGATCCGCTGCCCTGGCTGTTTGGCGTCGCTCGTCGCGTGATCGCGAATCAACATCGCGGCGAGCATCGACGACACGCGCTGCTGCAGCGGCTTCGCGGCGACCGCGGAGTGGGGTCGTGGCTGCCCGTGTCGGCTGAGCTGAGTGATGAGCTGGCCGCCGCGCTGGTCGCGCTCTCCCCGCGCGAACGCGAGGCCCTGCTGCTCATCGCCTGGGAGGGCCTAACGCCCGAGCGTGCCGCCACCGCGGCGGGCTGCTCGCCGGCGACGTTCCGCGGTCGTCTGCATCGTGCTCGTCGCCATATTGCGCGGCACCTGAACGCCGACAGCACCGCGTCGCTTCCCCCTGCGTCTGTGAGGAGACACCATGACCGACGATCCTGTCCTCGCCCAACTCGCTCGCGCCAACCCCGAGCAGCACCCGCGCTGTGACCCCGCAGACGACCAGTTGCTCGCCGCGATTCTCGACCAGCCCGCGATCGGACCCCGGCGCCGCAGATCCCCGGCGCGGATCCTGGTGCCTGTGCTGTCCGCCGCGGTTGTGATCGCGGTCGTGTTCGTGTTCGCTCGCGCTGGCGGGACACACCGGACCACGGGACCGGCCACATCGGCCGGGACTCAGCGCATCGTGCTCCGCGTCGTCCCCGACACGGCGCACGTGACCGCGGTGGGGGTGCGAACCGAGATCGCGATCCTGCGCGAGCATCTCAACGCGCTCGGCGTCGCACCGTCGGCATCTGTTCGTCAGATCGGACGCGACGAGATCGCCGTCGTCTATCCCGGCGCTCATCCCCTTGATCGCGCTACGCTCGAGCGGCTCTTTGCCATTCCGCAGATCGCGTTTGTTGATTGGGAGGACAACGTCATCGCGCCCGACGGCCGGACCGTCGCCTCACAGCTGCCCGGTGGCGGCGCTGGGGTGTTGAGCCTGAGCCAGGGGGGCAGGACCGGACCGGGGGTCGCGGGCGGCATGCGCCTCTACGACGCTGTCCGACTCGCCTCCCACCAGCCGGCTCGACCGCTCTCCTCCACGCTCAGCCGACTGGAACCCCAATACTTCGCGTTTACGAAAAGCGGCGGCTACCTCGCCGGACCCGCATCCACGCGGGGCGAACTGAACGCACCACACCGAGCCGTCATCCTCGTCGTCCCGCAGGGCACCGTGGTCGTACAAGCCGTCGACCCGACTCCGATCGGCGCTGCGCAATACCAGAATTCGCACGCCCGGTTCTTCGTCCTGCGAGATCACCTCGATGTCGCCGCCGGACAGCTCAGACACGTGACCGCCTCTGACCATCACGGAAGCTCGACACTTAACCTTGCTTTCACCCCGCGCGGGCAGCGCTCGTTCCATCAGCTGACGGCCGCCATCGCACGCCGAGGCGCATCGCTCGGCGAATCGGCCGATCCGTTCCTCCAGCACGTCGCGGTCATCGAGGACGGGACCCTACTCAGCGTCGCTCAGATCGACTACCGCGTCTACCCCGAAGGGTTCATCGATCCGGCCACCACAGGCATTCCCACCGGTCTCCCGACCCCGACGACCCAGCGCGTCGCGCTCGAGCTCACACAAGGCATCCTGCCCCTCGCGTTGCAAGTGATCAGCCGTTAGCTTGAACTCAAGCGCTCGCGAGACTGCCGCATCCACGGGTGGTCTCAGGGGGTGGGTGCACCGCTTGAGCGTCCGGTGGGCCTGGTTGGCTGCTGGCCGAGCGAAAGGTGGTGGTGATGGGTCGGTGGCCGGAATGGCGGCGAGAGCGGGTGTGGGAGTTGTGGGTCGAGGGGTACTCGTTGCACGCGATCGCGCGCGAGGTAGGGATGGCCAGGGACAATGTGACTGCGTGTGTTGCTGTGTCTGGGGGTGTGCGACCGGCTCCGCGCAAGCGCGCCGAGCGGTGTTTGTCGTTGGGGGAGCGCGAGGAGGTTTCGCGCGGGTTGGCGTGTGGTGAGAGCTTTAGGGCGATCGGGCGGGCGATCGGTCGTCCGCACACGACGGTCGCGAGGGAGGTCAACCGCAACGGTGGTCGCGGGCGCTACCGTGCGCAGCGTGCTGAGAGGGCGACGTGGAAGCGTGCGCGTCGCCCGAAGCTGTCAAAGCTCGCGCTTGACTCGCGGTTGCGCGGGGTCGTGGAGGAGAAGCTTGAGCGTCGGTGGTCGCCGCAGCAGATCTCGCAGTGGCTGCGCCGGACCTATGAGGATGATCCTGGGATGCGGGTGTCGCACGAGACGATCTATCTG
>JBAPXO010000491.1:0-1909 GCA_049284255.1 Solirubrobacteraceae bacterium
GCACCAGGCCGCCGCGCAGGCCGCGCGGGCGGGCGTCGGCCACCTGGCGCTGACTCACCTGTGGCCGGGCACGGACCCGAGCACAGCGATCGTCGCCGCGCGCAGGGCCTACGGCGGCCGGATCGACATCGCGCAGTCCGGGCTCCGCCTCGACGTGTGACGGACCGCACCCGGCCGAGTCCCGATCGTCGCCGTCCGGCCGCGATGAACTCGGCCTGCCCCGCGGCCCGGACGCTAGCCGCGAGGTCGGCGTAGCGGGCGGCGTCCGACCGGGCGCTTTCGCCTGGCTTGCCCAGAAGGATGGGTGGCGCAGCCGACGTTGGGCAGGAATGATGCCATTCAATGGAACGCGATTGTGCTGATCGTCATCGATGATGAGGATCGTCGGGGTTCGCAGGGGTGTGAGATGGCAGCTGAGGCTGAGCCTGGCAAGCGCGTCCGCGGCAAGCGCCCACCGGAGGGCGAGCCGGTCATCGACCGCGCGCTCGCGCTGTTCGCGGCCTTTGACGCCGGTCACCGCCGGCTGACACTGCGCGAGCTCAGTCGGCGCAGCGGAATCCCGGTCAGCTCGACCTTGCGGATGGCCGGGAGGCTGCTGGCCTGGGGCGCGCTCGAGCGGGACGAGGAAGGCCGCTACTCGATCGGCCTGCGGTTGCTCGAGGTCGCCTCGCTGGCGCCGCGCGGTCACGGCCTGCGGCAGGTCGCCCTGCCGTACATGAGCGATCTCGCCGCGGTCACCAAGCAGCACGTGCAGCTCGCCGTTCGCGAGGGGTTTGAGGTCACCCTGGTGGAGCGGTTCTCCTCCCATAGCGCTATCCCGGTGCTCTACCGCGTCGGCGGCAAGATGCCACTGCACTGCACCGGGATGGGGCTCGCTCTGCTGGCGTTCGCGCCCGTCGAGGTGCAAGAGGAAGTGCTATCCCTGCCGCTGCGCGGCGAGCCTGACCAGAACCTGATCCCCCCGGCGGTGATGCGGCGCACGCTCGCCGAGGTGCGCCACGAGCGGGTGGCCATCTACCGCCGCATGGACGCCAACCCGCTGGTGGCCGTCGCCGCGCCGATCTTCGGCGAGCACGAGGAGGCGGTCGCCGCGATCGGCGTGCTCCTCCCCGAGCGGATAGCCCAGCCGAGACGGCTAGGCTACGCGCTCCGCACCGCCGCCCAGAGCATCTCCCGTGAGCTCGGCGCATCGAGCGGCGTCGACGCGCGCCACTGGCCAGAGGCCCGCAGGTCGTCGTATTCGGCGTTAAGCACCAGGGTCGGGCACAGCCCGCGCAGGTCGGCCAGCGCAGGAAACGCGTAGCCGTCGGCCTTGCTGACCGGGCCGCCCAGGTAGTTGACATTGAAGAAGCCCGTCGCCTCGGGCGGGAACGTCAGCAGGGCCGGCACCTCCCGCATCAGCGCGGCGTGCTCGGCATGAATCGGCATGACCGGCAGTGTGGCGGCAGCGCGCACCGGCGACCACGCCCGTTCCATTCAATGATAGGACGCTTAATGACGGAGCGTCTGATCAGGCCTGTCGAGGCGCGAGCGAGAGCACGAAGTCGACCGAGCGCGCCACGATCGCCGGCACGTCCCGCGCGCCGTCCCAGAAGTGCGAGGCGCCGGGCACGAGCACCAGCGACGCTGACCCGCCCGCGTCGCGCAGTGCCCGGGTAAACCGGATGCTCTGCTCGGGTGGCACCAGCCCGTCCCTGTCGCCGTGCATGAGCAGCATCGGGGGGGCGCCCGCGCGCACGTGCGTGAGCGGGCTCGCGGCCAGGGCGAGAGCCGGCACCTGAGACGGCGGCGCGCCCAGGAAGAGCGCCTCCCTCGACCCCGGATCATCGTCGTCGGGTCCGTGGAGGCCGGCCAGGTCGGTAATGGGGAACCAGGCCACCACCCCGTCGACCCCCGGCTTGTCGAGCCC
>JBAPXO010000492.1:0-1592 GCA_049284255.1 Solirubrobacteraceae bacterium
CCACTCACCCATCTGCGACAACGCTGTCGCCGCCGCGCAGCTGGCGCAGCGGTCCATTCCGAGCATCGCCCCGCCCGCGCCGCACCGTCAAGACGGCCGGCCGGGTGATGGAAGATCATCGAACCGAGATCCATGGCGATTCGGCCCCTATGGGGGCGGTTTCGCCATGGATCTATTCGATCAGGGCGGTGAGGGCCGGCTAGGGAGGGCGGAGGCGGGGGCGCGCGAGGGCGGAGTCAGGGACCGTTCGATATGACTGATTTGGAGGTTGGGGGCAAGCAAAACGCCCCGGGGCCAGGGGAATCTGGCACCGGGGCGCTGCTTTTGAACTGGTTAGTGCTCCTCGTGGGAGTCGTCGTCGCCGGCGCCGATCGCGGCGTGCTCGCCGCCCTCGATAGCCTCGTGGCCGTCGGGGCCGTGGCCGTTGCCGTGACCGTGGCCGTTGACGGGCTCCACGGTCTCGGTGAAGGCCTGGTTGGCGTACGCCCGAGCCCAGCCGAGCGGGCCGCGGGCGGCCGGGGCGGGCACGCCGTTGGCGTCCTCCTCGGTCGGCGTCGGCAGGGCCTTGGGGACCTGCTTGGAGTCCACGATCGCGCGCTCCTCCTCGGTGAGCGGGCGCTCCTCCTCGACGAACTCGCCGTTCGGCAGCTGGTGGATGATGCCGATCTCGACGCCGTGGGTGAGCGTGCTGGCGTCCTTTCGCTGCAGTCCGAGGCATATTCGTTTGGTTACGTAATAACCGCCGATGGGCAGTATGAAGACCGCGAATCTGGAGATCCAGGTGATCGTGTACAGCGGCACGTCGAACCGGTCGGCGAGCACGTCGTTGGCGCCCTCCGCCCACAGCACGCCGTAGAACAGGACCGCCCCGATGCCCACGCCGGTGCGGACCGGAGCGTTGCGCGGCCGGTCGTTGATGTTGTGGATGGACTTGTCGCCGGTCGCCCACTGCTCGAAGAACGGCCACAGCGCGGCGCCGGTGAAGATGATGCCGAGCGGCAGCAGGGCAGGGATCACCACCGAGAGCGAGAGCGTGTGCCCGAGGAAGTTGATCTCCCAGGCAGGCATCATGCGCAGGCTTCCCTCGAGGATGCCCGTGTAGAAGTCGGGCTGCGACGCCGACGAGATCGCCAGCGGCGTGTACGGGCCGTACTGCCAGATGGGGTTGATCTGCGCGAACGTCGCCAGCGCGGCGAGCGCGCCGAAGATGAAGAAGAACCAGGCCTGGCCCTTGAGCAGGAAGTACGGGAAGAACGGCTGGCCGACGACGTTCGTCTCGGTGTTCTCGAGCGCAGGCATCTGCGTGTGCTTCTGGTGGAACATGATGAACAGGTGCGCCGTGATCAGGCTCAGGATCAGGCCCGGGATCAGGAACACGTGCAGGATGTAGAACCGCGGGATGATCGAGTCGCCAGGGAACGCGCCGCCGAACAGGAAGTACGAGATGTAGGTGCCGACGATCGGGATGCCCTGGGCCACGCCCTCGGTGATCCGCAGGCCGGCGCCGGAGAGCTGGTCGTCGGGGAGCGAGTAGCCGAACAGGCCCTCGACCATGCCCATCGTGAACAGCACGATGCCGATCAGCCAGTTGA
>JBAPXO010000493.1:0-2181 GCA_049284255.1 Solirubrobacteraceae bacterium
GCATGCAGGAGCGGTGCGTCACGGTCGATGTACAGACCCACGAGCTGGCTCGCCCGTTCCTGGTGCTGGCCACTCAGAACCCGATCGAGTACGAGGGCACCTACCCGCTGCCCGAGGCCCAGGTCGACCGCTTCATGATCCGGATCTCGCTGGGCTACCCGGACCGCTCGGCCGAGGCCGGGATGCTGGCCGCGCACGAGACCGGCGACCAGGTCCTGACCCTGCGCCCGGTGGTCACCGCGGCGGAGATCCTGGCCGCCCAGGACGCCGCCGCCCGGGTGCGCGCCGCCGCTCCGCTGCGCGACTACGTCGTCCGGCTGCTCTGGCACACGCGTGAGGATCCCCGCGTCGACCTCGGGGCCAGTCCTCGTGCCGGGCTGATGCTGCTCCGCGCCGCCAAGGCCCACGCGATGATGGCCGGCCGCGACCATGCCCTCCCCGACGACGTCCAGGCCCTCGCCGAGCCCGTCCTCGCCCACAGGCTGGTGCTGGCACCCGAGACCCCGCGGAGCGCCGCCCGCGAGGTGATCCTGGACGCCGTCGCCGCCACGCGGGCGCTCTAGTGGGTCACTCGGTGGCCTGATGCCTCTGCCGCCCTTCCGCCGGTTGAGACTCAGGCGTGCCGGGGCGGTGGCCTGCGCCGGGGCGGTTCTCACCCTGGTGGCGTTCGTCTTCGATGCTTCGCCGTTGCTCGTGCCCGGGATCGCCTTTTTGGCGGTGGGAGTGCTCGCTCCCCTCTGGGTGTGGGGCGCGGCCCTGGGAGCGCGCGCCGAGCGGATTCTCAAGGCCGAGCGGATCATCGAAGATCAGCCGCTGGAGGCGATCATCCAGGTCCGGCGGGGGCCCCTTGGCCTCCCCGGCGCCGAGGTCGTCGATCCCCTCGCGGGCTCGCCCATCGAGCTCTCGGGTCCGCTGTCTCCGATCCGCGTCGGCGGGACCGCCCGGGTCCGGGTGCAGGCGCGGTTTGCGCGCCGCGGAATGCATTCGCTGCCCGCCCCGGCGCTGATCGTGCGCGATCCGCTTGACCTGGCGCGTGTGGACGCCGAGGGCGAGGCTCCCGCCCAGCCGCTGCTCGTGCTTCCGCGCACCGAGCCGGTCCGGTGGCTGACCGCCGACCGGGGGCGGCGAATCGAGCTCTCAGAGGGTCAAGCGTCTTCCGATGCGCTGGCCGCGGTCGACGTCGACGGCCTGCGTCCCTACCGGCCCGGGACCCCGGCAAGCCGTATTCACTGGCCGGCGGCCGCCCGGGGAGCCGGGCTGCTCGAGCGTCGGCTGCGCGCCGACGGGGACACGCGGCCGCTGGTCGTCCTCGACGCCCGGGGGCGGGGGGGACCGGCGCCGATCGCCCTTCTCGACGCCGCGGTTCGCGCCGCGGCCTCGCTGGTGCTCGAGTTCGCCTCGAAAACCGGTTGCGGTCTGCTGTTGCCCGGAGAGCAGCGTGTGACGGCGATCGACCGCGAGCTCGTGAGCTGGCCGGCGGCCTATGCCCGCCTGGCCGTGGTCGACGGGGGCCCCGGAACCCGGCCGCCCGCGCTGGGAAACTCCGCGGCTCGTCTCGGCCCCGTGATCTACGTGGCCCCCGCGCCGCCGGCTCGCCTGCCGGCGTCCACCACCGGGCTGACCGTGCTCGTGATCCCGCACGAGGCCGTTGTCTCCGGTCGCCCGCGCGGGGTCCGCGGGAACGTCCTCGCGACCCTCGACGTCAGCGGCTGCCGGGGCTTTCTGCTGGGCGTCCGCCGCGACCGAGATCGCCCCCGAAACGCCAGGGAGGTCGCGCTGCCGTGAGCGCGATCGTGAATCCCGCCGGCGCCCCGAGCCGCCCCCAAGCACCCGCGCGAGCGTCCATGCGCGAGGAGGCGGCCGAGCGTTACTGGGTCCGCGTGGCCACCTTCGCGGCCCTAGCGGCCTACGCCACCGAGCGCTGGGCCACCCTGATGCGCCCGAGTCCGACATGGCGCCTAGCCGGGCTCGTGGCGCTTTCGGTGCTCCTCGCGGCCGCCGCGCCGCGTCTGCGCCGATTCGGCGATCCCGTTGGCGGCCTGGTGGCCCTGGGGATCGTGCTCCTGGCCTTTCCGGTCGCGGGGCTGAACTGGCACTGGTTCGTCCACGAACGGATCACGGTCAGCGCGAACGAGATCGGCAACGGCCTCCAGGCGCTTCCCAACGTGCTCCTGCCCTACC
>JBAPXO010000494.1:0-9429 GCA_049284255.1 Solirubrobacteraceae bacterium
CTCCAGTATTGGCTTCGCCCTGCGTCCTTGACCGGCTTGATCCCCGAATTCCCCGGCTCCCACACGGCCGCGGAATCAACCATCTAATGCCCGGGCCCTAAGGCTCGGCGTGGAGCCTGGGCATCGACGGCGGCGGGGTCGAGGGCCGGACGGCGGCAGGCGCCCCACGCCGTCGCGGACGCCGGACGCGCAGCTCCTCGGCCAAGAAGTAGGAGCCGACGACGAGTCCGGCGGCCACGACCTGGGCGACGATCGTCTGGACGTTGGGAAAGATCGAGAACCAGAGTCCCATCCAGCCGGGGATCGAGACGTTGATCGGGGTTACCCCGAGCCAGCCCGCCAGCTGGAACTCCTGCACGCTCTCGCCGACCATGACGAGCAGGACCACGCCCAGCAGGACGCCGGTTGCCACCAGCATCCGCCGGTAGGGCATCCGCCGTTGGAGTCCAAAGGTGACATAGCCGATCACCGCGACGAACACGAGCCCGAGGAGCACGCCCTCGAGCACGGTGGTCGAGCCGTAGCGCAGGCGGAGGTTCTGCAGGAAGAGCACGACCTCAAAGCCCTCGCGGTAGACCGAGGTAAAGCCCAGCAGCCCGAGCCCGAACATCGTGCGCCGGGCGGTGACCGAACCGGTATCGGCTCCGCCCATCAGCGCCTTGCGGCGGCGGTTGTGGTGGGCGATCCAGCCCGTCCAGTAGACGCGATGAAAGAACCAGTTCATGACCACGAGCAGGACGACGATCGCCAGCAGGCCGGTGATGGCCTGGAGCTCGAGGCTGCTCGGACCGACCGCGTCGGTGATCGCGATCGCGACAAACCACGTGGCCACGGCGGCGAGGAAGGCGCACCCGGCACCGATCCCCAGCGGCTTTCGGTAGGTGCCGTTGGCGCCGCGCATGCTGGCGGTCAGGACGGCGAGCACGAGGATGGTCTCCAGTCCCTCGCGCAGCACGAGGATCCCGCTGTCGAGGATCACCGCCCCGTGGCTGAGGTGCTGCGTCGGGTCGGTGGGGTCCGGCGTCCCGCCGCCGGCGCTCACGAGCTGCCACACGAGCAGTCCCACGACTACCAGACCGAAGGACCACCAACCGATTCGCTTGCGAGTCGCGCTGTCCATTACGAAGAGTCCCTTACCCGTCGCGCTGCATCTTAGGGAACCCTAACAGAATTTTCCGAACCGACATTAGGGTCACCTAACCGAGGGTACGCGATCTAGTTCCGGGAGGTTTTCCCGCTGCTGGCCTAGAGTCCTCGCTGCCCACCCAGAAGAGGAGAAAACGTGAGCACCAGCTGGAAGCCGGCCGGCGAATACGAGGACATCCGCTACGAGCTGTCAACCGGAGACGACGCCGGGATCGCCAAGATCACCATCAACCGTCCCGAGGTGCGAAACGCCTTCCGCCCCGAGACGGTGATCGAGCTCTCCCAAGCCTTTGAGCAGGCGCGCGAGGACCCTGCCGTCGGGGTCGTGATCCTCACCGGCGAGGGGCCAGACGCCTTCTGCTCAGGCGGAGACCAGCGTGTCCGCGGCGGTCGCGGGGGATACGTCACCGGCGCCGATCCGGGACAGGCGGGCTCCCACCAGGCGGTCGGGCGCTTCCACGTCACCGACCTCCACGTCCAGATCAGGCGCCTGCCCAAGCCGGTGGTGGCGATGGTCGCTGGGTATGCGATCGGCGGGGGTCACGTGCTCCATGTCGTGTGCGATCTGACGATCGCCGCCGACAACGCACGCTTTGGTCAGAGCGGCCCGAGGGTCGGATCCTTCGACGGGGGATTTGGCGCGACCGTCCTCTCGCGACTGGTAGGCCCCAAGAAGGCCAAGGAGATCTGGTTTCTGTGCCGCCAGTACGACGCCCAGCAGGCGCTCGAGATGGGTCTTATCAATACCGTCGTACCCCTCGATCGCCTCGAGGAGGAGACCGTCCAGTGGTGTCGTGAGATGCTGGCGATGTCGCCGCTCGCCCTGCGCATGCTCAAATCGAGCTTCAACGCCGACGAGGACGGTCTGGCGGGAATCCAGCAGCTCGCCCATGACGCCAACCTCCTCTTCTATATGAGCGACGAGGCGCAGGAGGGGCGCGACGCCTATCTGCAAAAGCGCCGTCCGGACTTCTCCCAGTTCCCCCGGCGGGCCTGAGGATCCGGGGAGCGGTTCTGATGGTGACCGGCACGGCCCAAGGTGTGAGCGGCATGCGGATCTGGCTGATGGCCGCACGGCCGCGAACCCTGCCCGCAGCTGTGGCCCCGGTGCTCGTGGGGACGGCGCTGGCGGGCTTTGAGCATGTCTTTCACCCGCTGCGCTTCATCGCCGCTCTCCTGGGCGCGCTCTTCATCCAGGTGGGGACCAACTTGTCAAACGACTACTCCGATGCCCGGCGCGGGGCCGACGCCGAGGATCGCCTGGGGCCGGTGCGCGTCACCGCCGGAGGCCTGGTCCCCCCTCGCCAGGTTCTGATGGCGACCTACGCGTCGTTCGGGCTGGCGGTGCTGGCGGGCGCGTACCTGATCGCGGTCGCCGGCTGGGAGCTGCTGCTCGTCGGCGCAGCCTCGATCCTGGCCGGCGTGCTCTACACGGGTGGCCCGCGCCCGTACGGCTACGAGGGCCTCGGCGAGGCCTTCGTGTTCCTGTTCTTCGGGATCGTCGCCGTCGCCGGCTCGTATTACGTGCAGACGACCAAGCTCGAGTGGGAGGCGTTCGCGCTGGCCGTTCCGGTCGGCCTGCTGGCGTCGGCGATCCTGGTCGTCAACAACGTGCGCGACATCGACTCCGACCGGCGCGCCGGAAAACGCACGCTTGCGGTCAAGCTGGGGCGCGCGCGTGCGCGCGACATGTTCGCGGTCATCATCTACCTGGCCTTTCTACTCGCGCCCGTCACCTGGGTGTTCGGCTCCACCACGGCCTGGGTCCTGCTCCCGTGGCTCACGCTGCCGCTCGCCGCCGCCCTGGTGCGAGTGGTCCGTAACCGGACCGACGGCCCGTCGCTCAACGGCGCGCTGGCCAAGAGCGGGATGCTGCAGCTGGCCTTCTGCGCGCTGCTCTCGGTGGGTCTGCTGCTGAGCCGATGAGTCAGCAGCTGTGAGGCTGACGGTGAGACCGGTGACGGCGCGCATGCGCACGCCGTTCACCGCCGGACACGGCACCGTCACCGAGCGGCGGCTCCTGCTCGTCTCGCTGCAGGCGTCAGACGGGGTGATCGGCCACGGTGAGGCGGCGCCGCTTGAGTCCTATGACGGAGTCTCGACTGCCGCAGTAGCCGACGCGCTCGAGGACTGCCGCCCGGTGCTCGAGGCCTATCGGGACGCTGCCCCGATCGCCGACATCCTGGCCCGGTGCTCGGAGATCACCGTTCTCCCCCAAGCGCTTGCGGGCATTGACCTGGCGCTGTGGGACCTTGCCGGAAGGCGGACGCGGGAGCCGGTGTGGCGGCTGCTCGGTGCCCAGGTGGCCCCGGCGGTGAGCGTGAACTGGACGATCTCGGCCACCGACCGCTCGACCGCCGCCCACGAGGCCGCTCAAGCCCGGGCCGACGGCTTTTCGACGGTGAAGGTCAAGGTCGCCGTCGGCGACGACGCCGGCCGCTTGGCGGCGGTCCGCGCCTTCGGCGGCCCGCAGATGGCGATCCGCATCGACGCCAACGGCGCCTGGTCCCCGGAGGAGGCAGAGCCCATCCTTCGGGCGGTCGCGCCCGTCGGGATAGAGCTCTGTGAGGAGCCGGTCTCGGGACTGGATTCGATGCGCGCGCTGCGCGCGGTGACCGAGATCCCGCTGGCTCTCGACGAGTCCGGCCAGGATCCGGAGGCCCTCCTCGACGCGGCCGCCGACCTCATCTGCCTCAAGATCGGGCGCTGTGGCGGAATCTCTCAGACCATCGAGACCGCCTCTCGCGCCCGGGCCGCCGGTTACCAGGTCTATTTGGCCTCGACGCTCGACGGACCGCTGGGCATAGCTGCGGCTTTACACGCCGCGGCGGCGGTCGCGCCTGACCGGGCATGCGGACTGGCCACGCTCGGCCTGTTCGAAGGTCGGGCCGACCCGATGCCCGCGCGCAACGGGACGATCGCCGCACCGCGCGGCGCGGGCCTCGGCGAGCATCTGCTCGGTTGGTACGGTGACCCATGAACGCGGCCCGTTTCGCCGTCCATGTCCATTCCACGTGGTCTCACGACGGCTTTTTCAGGTTGGACGTGCTCGTCCGCCTGCTACGCACCCTCGGCTACCGCGGCGTGCTGATGTCAGAGCACGACCAGGGCTTTGACGAAGACCGCTGGGGCTCCTATCAGGAGGCCTGCGCGCAGCTCAGCTCCGAGAGCTTCCTCGTCGTGCCCGGGATCGAGTACGCCAACGCCGACGGCTCGGTCCACGTACCCGTCTGGGGCGCCCGGCCGTTTCTGGGCGAGGCCCTCGACACGCCGGTGCTGCTGGACCGGGTCTCGGAGACCGGGGGCGCGGCCGTCATGGCCCATCCCTCGCGCCACCAGGCTTGGCGGCAATTCCGCCCGGAGTGGTCGGCCCAGCTGCTCGGAGTCGAGATCTGGAACGTCAAGGAGGATGGGTACGCGCTCGGCGCCGACGGGCTGAGGCTGTGGCGCGAGCACGACGAGCTGGTGCCCTTCGCCGCGCTGGACCTCCATACCCCGCGCCAGCTGTTCCCGCTGGCGATGGAGATCGCGGTCACCGCCGAACTGAGCCGCGCCAGCGTCCAGGCGGCTCTGGCGGACAGGGCGGTTCGCCCGCTGGCCTTCGGGTACCCGGCCGCGAGCTTTGATCACGGTCGCAGACGGGAGATCGCCAGGCGTCTCGAACAGGGCCGCCACTTCGCGATCAGCCGTGTCAAGCGAGTGGTCAAGGGCCACTACTGATCCGGCTCGCCGGTCCGTGCGGACCCGGCGGCCACCACGGGAACCTCAGCGATGATCTCCGCCACTCGCGCGGGCGCCTCCAGGTGGACGGCGTGTCCGGCGCCCGGCACGATCACGACCTCGGCCCCCCCGATCTGCGCCGCCATCTGCTCGGCGAGCCGGGTGAACTTCTCATCCCGTTCCCCGGCGACGAGCACGACCGGCATCTCCAGCGCCCTGAGCTTCCCCCACAGCGACGGCAGCGCTCCGGTGCCCAGCCCCCGTAGGGCGAGCGCGAGGCCGGCGGTCGAGTTGCGCAGGCGATCGGCATCGATCCGGGCCTTCAGCGCCGGGGGCTGGCCGGCCAGAACCGGAGTCTGCGACCAGCGCTCGACAAAGGCCTCGATGCTCAAGCCCTCGAGCTCGGTGGCGAGCCGTTCGTCGGCCTCGCGACGGGCCTGGCGCTCACGCGGTTCGCCGAGACCCGGGCTGGCGCCGATCAGGACCAGGCGCTGCACGCGTGGCCGTCCGAGCGCCAGCGCGACGTGCAGGGCGAGGCGCCCCCCCATCGAGTAACCCGCAAGCGTGAATCGCACCGGGGCAAGCTGCGCGACGTCCTCGGTCACCGCCTCCAGCGTCACCGGAATCCTGTCCGCGGCGCGGCCGTGGCCACGGATGTCCGGAGCGATGGCCCGGTAGCGTTCGCCCAGCGCGGAGGTGACGCCTTCCCAGCTCGCACCGGTATGCGTGAAGCCGTGAAGGAGCACCAGCTCGCGCGCCATTGCGCTCACATCATGACTGCTACCGACACCTATCTGCTGCTCGAGGCCTTCTGCGATGAGCTCGCGCGCTGTGGACTTCAGCACGCATGCACGTCGCCGGGCTCGCGATCCACTCCGATCGTGCTCTCGCTCGTGCGCGAGCCCCGGATCACGGCGTGGTCGCACATCGACGAACGGTGCGCGGGCTTCTTCGCCCTCGGCGCGGCCAAGGCGAGCGGACGCCCGACCGCGGTCACGTGCACATCGGGCACGGCGGCGGCCAACCTCGCCCCGGCGGTGATCGAGGCCTTTCACGCCCGGGTGCCGCTGCTGGTCCTGACCGCCGATCGCCCGCCCGAGCTCCGTGAGGTCGGAGCGGGGCAAGCTATCGACCAGCTCAAGCTCTACGGAGACGCCGTGAAGTGGTTCTTCGAGGTCGGCACTTTCGCTGCGGGTGTCAAGCAGCTGCGCTGGATCCGGCAGCTCGCCTGCCGGGCCTACTGGACCGCGGCCGAGGGCCGACCCGGGCCGGTACACCTCAACTTCCCGCTGCACGAGCCGCTGGTGCTCGAGGGTCCCCTCCCCCCGTCTCCGGTCAGCGGCCGCGCCGGCGGGAGGCCATGGGTGAGCCGGGGGCCAGTGGTCGCGCGCGACGACGATCGGCCTCGCACGCTGCCGCCGCGGGGAATCATCGTCGCCGGCCGCGACGAGCGCGGCGGAGACCTCGGCGTCACCGTGGCCGGTCTATCGCAGCGGACCGGGCTCCCGCTGCTGGCCGACCCGCTCTCCGGTGCACGGCACGCCGCCACCGCGATCGCCCGCTACGACCTGCTGCTGCGAAGTGAGCCCCTGACGTCGCGGCTCCGACCTGATCTGGTGATCCGCGTCGGAGACCTGCCGACCTCAAAGCCGCTGCGCGCCTGGCTGGCGTCGCTGACTGATGTCGAGCAGCTCCTGCTCGACCCCGAATCGGCATGGCAGGATCCCGACGCCGCGGTCAGCGAGATCGATCTCGGCGACCCCCGCGCGCTGCTGGCGTCACTGGTGCCAAGCCCGTCCCCCGACCCGCAGTGGCTGCAGGACTGGCTGGCAGCTGACGACGCCGCCACCCGAGCGATCGACCAGGCGCTCGGAAGTGAGCTCTCCGAGCCTCGGGTCGCCGCCGTGCTCGGGGAGGCACTCGATCCCTCCGTGACGCTCGTCGTGGCGTCGTCGATGCCGATCCGTGACGTCGAGGGCTACTTCCCGGCGCGCGTCGCGCTGCCTCGCACGCTCGCCAACCGGGGCGCCAACGGAATCGACGGCACCGTCTCGACGGCCTTGGGCGTGGCCGCCGTATCGGACCGGCCGGTGGTCCTGCTGATCGGAGACGTGGCCCTGCTGCACGACCTGGGCGGCCTGCTCGGGGCCCGCCGGCTCGGTCTCGATCTGACGATCGTGGTGATCGACAACGATGGCGGGGGCATCTTCCACTTTCTTGCCGTGAGCGGTCAGCGAGACGCCTTCGAGGAGCACGTCGCCACCCCTCACGGCATCTCCTTCGAGCAAGTGGCCGGGCTCTACGGGCTGGAGTTCCAGTCGGCGGAAAGCGTGGAGCAGCTTCGGAGCGCGATGGCCACCGTCGGCGGCGCGCCGGGCGCGCGGCTGATCGAGGTGCGAACCGACCGCGAGCGCAACCTCGCGCTGCACCGCCGCGTCGAGCGCGACGTTCTCGCCGCCCTCAGCCGGCCAGAACCGGCAGCATCACCTGCAGCTTGAGCTCGCTCTCCGCAAGCTCGGCGGCCGGCTCGGAGTCGGCCACGATCCCGCACCCGGCGTAGCAGCACGCCAGCTGGTCGCGGAGCAGAGCGCTGCGAAGGGCGACGCAGAACTCGCCGTCGCCGCTGCTGTCGGTCCACCCCACGGCTCCGGCGTACCAGCCCCGGTCAAAGCCCTCCAGCGCGGGGATCAGCTCGACCGCCGACGCGGGCTCGGCTCCGATCGCCGGCGTCGGGTGCAGGGCGCCGGCCAGGGTCAGTGCGCCCAGGGGCGACGCGAGCTGGGCCCGGATCGGGCACGCCAGGTGCTGGATGTTGGCCACCTTAACGACAGCCGGCTCGGGGGCCGCGGCCACCCACACCGCATGGGGACGCAGCGCCCGCTCGATCCGCCTGGCCACGATCGCGTTCTCGTGGCGGTCCTTGTCGCTGCGCAGCAGCGCCTCGGCCAGGTGGTCGTCGACCGCGGGGTCGGCGCTGCGCCGGGCCGAGCCGGCGAGCGCGACCGTGCTTGCGCGCTGGCCCTGACTGCGGATCAGCAGCTCGGGGGTGGCGCCCACGAAGGTCGCATCTCCCCTCCCGACCGCGAACACGAATGAGCTCTCAAAGCACTCGCGAAGGACGCCGAGAACGGCGGCGGGATCGTGGGGCCTCGGAGCGTGCACGTCAACCTGACGAGCCAGGACGATCTTCTCGAGCTCTCCGCCCCGGATCCGGGCGACCGCTCGCGCCACCGCCTCTTCGTAGTGAGCCGGGGGCATGGGACTGACGATCCGGTAGCTGCCGGCCGGGGCCGGGTCCATGAGCGGGAGCTGACCGCGGCTGCATTCCGACAGGCGCCGGCGCGCCCGCGCGCTGACATCGGACTCGGTGTCATCGGGCGCAACCGTGGCGGTCAGCGTCACCCAGCTCTCGCCGCCGCTGCGCACTACTGAGAGCTCGGGCACGACCAGTGAGGCCGGAGCGAAGCCGTTCCAGGTCGGCGAGGCGCCGCCGTCGGGCGCGAACGCGAAGCCGCCGACTGCCACCAGCCCTGACCCGGGCGGCCCGCCATCGAAATCCGTGATCGCGCGGGATACGACTGCGTGCCACGCATCGGAGACAGCCTCAAAGCGGCGTGGGCCCGCGGACTCGAGCGTCCGGACGCACCCGAGCGCGGCCAGCGCGAAGCCCTCGCGCTCGGGCTGCTCGAAGCAGAACCACGGCTCGCCGGTCCGGCGGGCTCCAGCGATCAACGCGCTCGGATCCAGCGTCGTGGCCACGCGCATGGTGACGCTGACCAGTTGGGGCGCCCCGGTCTCCCGCGCTTGGCGCAGAGCCTTGGCGGTCTGGGACTGCAGGCGGGCGGCGGCCTCTTCGGGCCACCCTGGGCGAGTCGCCAAGCCGGACACAGCCATGCTCACAGGCTACTTCGGACGAGCGACCGGTTGGACACGCCCGCGCCGGACGGGCTCAGGTGCGCCCTACGCGCCCGCGCCAGGTCTGCGGTCCCATCCCAGCTTGGCCAGCTGGACCGCCCGGGCAAGGAGGGGCGCCGGGTCGCGGAGCTCGAAGTAGGCGTGGGCGGTATGGCGACACGGAGCAGCGGCGAGAGCCGCTCCCCGGTAGTCGCCGCTGCGCGCCAGCCCCAAGATGTGACGAGCGTCGGCATCTTCCATTCGGTAGTGAATCCCGGGCCGGGCCGTCACCGGCGACGGGCGCGCGCCCAGCACCCACTTGCACCACAGCGCGGTCATGGGCGCCCCCGCCGCGCGCGCGACACTCATCGATCCGTAGAGACGGGGATTGAAGTCGATCGGCATGGGGACGCCTGCCTCCGATTCGATCAGCTGAAGCTGGAACAGGCCACGCCACCCCATTGCCTGCACGAGAGCCCCGACACGCTCTGAGAGCCAAGGGGTCGGCTGAACCGTCTCCAGGAAGCTCGCCTGACCGGCGCGCGGCGGATAGGTCCGCGCGTACCGGCACACCACCGAAGCGACCAGTCCCTCCTCGGTCGCCACCCCGGCGAACGACATCATGATGCCCGGCTTTCGGCGCTGGACGATACCGCTGCCGAACCGCTC
>JBAPXO010000495.1:0-7432 GCA_049284255.1 Solirubrobacteraceae bacterium
CCGCTGAGGCAACGCCGGAACGACCGCTCCTCCGGCGAGCCCTCCCACCGAAGAGCCTGTCGGCGCTGATGGCGATCGTCGTCGTCGTCGGATTCGGTTGGGCGCTCGTGGTCCCACCCTGGCAATCCCCGGACGAACCCGAGCACTTCGGATATGCGCAGCGCCTCGCCGAGAGCTTCAAACTTCCGGCAGTCAAGGGAGCGCCAGCGCTGTCAAGCGATGAGACGGTCGCCGATGGCGCGGTGGGCGCAAGTCGCGGGGCTTTCTTTCCAGAGTCGGTTCCGCCGGACTGGCGCGGAGCCGACTGGAACGCCTACCGCGCCCAGGTTCGCGCGCGCCCGCCGTCACGAACAAACGCGACTGGCGCCAATCCAGCCGGTTCAAATCCGCCGTTGTACTACCTATATGCCGACGTCGCGTACCTTGCCGATCACGGCGGCACAGCATTCGGACGCCTCTACGCAATGCGGATGTGGGGAGTGCTGCTGCTCATCGCGACCACGATTGCCGCTTGGCTCCTCGCGGGAGAGACCTTCGGACGGCGCCGACTGCCACAGCTCGCCTGTGCCTCTGTCGCGGGACTACTGCCGACGGAGACCTTCATCGCGACCAGCGTCAACCCCGATGCACTCATGACGGCGCTCTGGACCTTCGCCTTGTGGCTGGGGGCAAGAGTCATCAACAGGCGAGCGCAGCCACGCGATGCGGTGGCGGTATGCGCCGTAACCGCGGCGGCGGTGCTGACCAAAGCCACGTCGTACGCGCTGATCGTCCCGATGGCGCTCGCGCTCATCGTGGGCTGGCGGCGTCGGCCGGCTTCTGACCGATTTCCGGTGGTGCGCCAAATCGTCCCTGCCAGCCTGGCGCTGGTCGTGCCGATCGTCGCGTGGCTGGGCATCGCACGGGCAACCGGACGGTCGGGCATCAACACCATCGCCTCGGGTCCCTCCGCCCACCCCTTCAACCTCCGGCAGTTCGGCAGCTACCTGTGGCAATATTACCTTCCTCGTCTGCCGTTTCTTGCGCGGCTCCGTACGACGGCGCAGCTCCCTGTCTATGACGTCTGGGTGCGACAAGCGACCGGCCAGTTCGGCTGGCTCGACGTGTTTCTGCCTTCCTGGCTGTATCGCGCGTCGGCTGTGGTCCTCGCCGCGCTCGCGATTGGCGCAATCGGGCTCGCGACCCGGCTCCGGGAACGCCGCCACCTCGCGCTGCTGAGCTTCTTCGCCCTGACCCTCGCTGCGCTTCTCGGCCTCCTCCACATCACAGAATATCGTTCCCTGATCGCCGGCCAGGGGCCGATCCTGCAAGGTCGGTATCTCTTGCCCGCAATCGGACTGGTCGGGCTGGCAGTCGGCCTGATCGTGAGCCAGTTACCGCTGCGGGCGCGCGTTCCTGCATGCAGCCTTGTGCTCGTCGCGCTGCTTGCGGTGCAGACAATCTCTCTCGCCTCCGTCATTCACGCCTACTACATATGACGCAGAGGCAGAGCAGGCTTGTGTTCGTTGGGCTCGCGCTGGCTGCGCTCGTGGGCTTGCTCATAGCCGGCACCCGCGAGGTCGCCGCTCGGACGTTCGTCCTCCGCTCGCCCAACCAAGAACAGGTTGTGGCACTCGGCCCGTCGAAGCAGGTATGCGAAGGTCCCGTCGCGAGTCAAGGGCCGGCTCAAAGCGTCGGCATCTGGGGATCCGCTGTCGGCGCTCCCACGACGCTGGCGCTCGCGGTGAAGGACGCCAGGACTCGGCGCTTGATCAGCAGCGGGCGAGTCGAGGCGAAGACCGTCGGGGGCGCCCAAACGGCGCCCCTTGCCCCGTCGGTGTCGACGGGCCAGCCAATCTTGATCTGTGTCACCAACATTGGGGCGAACTGGTACTCATTGCTCGGCTCGTCGGCCGTGAGTTCGAAGGTGGTGATGTCGGGATCTACGCCCGGGCTCGAGTTCTCGCTCGTGCTGTTGCACCACACTGGAGAGTCGTTGCTCGGTTCGCTAGGTAAGGCGTTCGCGCGCGCCTCGCTGTTCCGGCCGGCTTGGGTTGGTGCCTGGACGTACTGGGCATTGGCCGGCGCACTGCTCGCGACGATCGGCGTCGGCGCTGTCGCTATCTCGGCCGCCGCGGACGCCGATGACTCCGACATCCACCGAACCGGCGATCACGAAGGGGGCGGCACCTGAATCGCGGCTGGCGAGCATGTCTGCCTGAGCAACCAAAGAACGGTGCGCCAGTAAAGCTCTAGGCCACGTTCCAGCATCGGCTGGCGGCCCACCGCCCCGAAGTACGGAGAATCGAGACGTGCGGTGAGCTGAGCGGCGAAGTCCATCGCGCTGATCGAGGCGGATGACTGAATTTCCCGTCGCTCGGCCAATAGACGTGGTAGCGCCCGCAGCACGTCGAGCGTCGCCAACAGTTTCATTCGGCTCCAGCCATTCCGCGTTGCGACCGCCCAGACGGCGGGCTCGGTCGCAAGCAGTGCGGGCATGACGGCGGCCAGCAGAAGCCGGGGATAAGTACGAATCATCGTCGCCCACCGATTGCGCTCGAGTAGTCGCCACTTCAGCAGGCCCTGGGCGAACTTGTAATCGTGCGCAACGATTGCGTCGGGCACAACCGCCAACCTTTTTCCGGATAGCCGCAACCTCAGGGACAGATCCACGTCCTCGCAGTACATGAAGAAATGCTCGGGAAAGCCTCGGAGATCGTCCCATAGGGTCAGCGGAATGGCGAGACATGCTCCTGAGAGAAAGCTGACCTCAGTAGGCGCACGCGGCGCCTGGGCGAGCGGCTGTCCAACCTGGCCGGCCCAGCCAAAGCCAGTGAAGTGCAGGACGCCGCCGCTCGTATTGATCAACTGCTCATCGTCCAGCGTCACGAGCGCCATCCATCCCGCCCATTCGCTTTCCCATGGCGACCGAATCGCGTCAGCCCAGCCCGTGCTCACCATCGCGTCAGGATTGAGTAGTACGAGCAGCTGGCCTTGCGCCGCCGCTGCTCCGGCGTTGGCACCTCCAGCAAAGCCGACGTTCTCCTTCAGGCTGATGAGTCGCGCGGCCGGTGCAAGGCACCCAAGTTCGAGCGCTAGATCGTCGCTGGAAGCATTATCGACGACGATCAACTCGTCCTGTTCTCCCAGCTCGGCGAGCAGCGGGGGCAAGCTCCGCCGCAGCTCGATAAGCGAGTCATGGGCGACTACGACCGTCGTCAGCGACACGATGGCCATGGGCCGCCGCGATAATAGTCGGCGATGACGCGAGATGATTCGAGCGCTTTCCTTGCTGTTGTGCCCGCGTATAACGAGGCTGGCGCGATCGGGGCCGTGGTTGCGTCCCTTCGGGACCGCGCGCCGGATTTCGACGTCATTGTGATTGATGACGGCTCCACGGATGACAGCGCCGTCCGCGCCCGTAGAGCCGGCGCTTCAGTCGTCAAGCTGCCCTTCAACCTCGGAATCGGAGGCGCAGTGCAGACCGGCTTCGTGTACGCGCTGGAGCACGGATACGACTACGTGGCCCAAGTCGACGGCGACGGGCAGCACGAGCCGGCAGAGCTTCGGACACTCAAAGACGCCATGGAACTTAATCCAGAGCTGGACGTGGTTTGTGGCTCCCGTTTCGTGACCCCCGACTCCGAGTACCCCGCACCGATGAGCCGGCGCACTGGGATCCACCTGTTCGCTTTCGCTTTGAGCAAGATCCTTGGCCAGCGCGTGACCGATCCGACCTCGGGATTCAGGCTCTACAATCGCCGCGCCATCGAGCTGTTCGCACGGGACTACCCCCACGATTACCCGGAGGTCGAGGCCGTCCTGATGCTCCATGCTCACCGCCTGAAGATGGGTGAGGTGGGCGTCCGGATGTACGCCCGCGGCTCAGGGCGATCGTCCATCACCACCGGACGCTCGATCTACTACATGGTCAAGGTCTCGCTGGCGCTCCTAGTCGGCCTGCTGCGCCGGCGCAGTGTGGTCGAGCCCGGTGACCCCGCGCCGGTCGGCGCGCCTCGGGGGGTCTGAGATCCACCTCGCCGCTCAGCTGGCCGCGATCGCCTTCGCGCTAATCGTCTTCGCTGTGGTTTTCGAGATGGTGCGCCGCCGGTACCTGCGCGAACGCTATGCGATTCTATGGCTGGCCGCGGCGCTCGTTCTCCTGATCCTCGCCGCCTGGACTCAGCTGCTTGAGTCGATCTCTCACGCAGTCGGGATCGCGACCCCGTCCAACGCGTTCTTCGTCATCGCGTTCGCCTTTCTCCTGCTCTTGCTCCTGCACTTCTCCTCGGTGGTATCGCGTCTTGCCGACGAGACACGGGTGCTGGCGCAGCGCATCGCGCTGCTCGAGCAGGACCGTCGCACCGAAGGCTCTGTCGGAGACGGAGAGGAGGCTGGATATGACTTCGAGGCCGGTGGCGCGGCGTCGCCGTCATCGCGTCAGCCCCAAGCTCACGCCGGACTGAAGCATTGATCGAATCCGTTGCGACGGAGGCCGAAGGCCGGCCTCCCGCTCGCTTGCGTCGACTTCGGCTGTTGCTGAGCGTTGGGGGGCCGCTGGTGATGATCGTTGTGATCGCTTACCTGGTGGCTTCGCATGGTCGAGAGATCCTCGAGACCGTCCGGCGGATGCAGCCGATCCAGCTGGTGCTGGTCACCGGCCTCGCACTGGTGACACTCGTGGCGCGCACGGAGGCGGTCGTCGCATGCTTGAGCGCAATGAAGACTCGGCCTCGCCGGGTGGATCTCCACGCCGCGAATTCGCTGACTTTCCTCGCCAGTACGATCAATCACTACGTTTCGAGCATCGTCCGCGGTGTCCTCGTCAGGCGGCTCGATCCGGGACGATCACCAACAATCCCACAGATGGTCGTCGTGGACACCGCCACCGGATTGATCGAGGCGCTCGTAGTCGCTGTGCTCATCGTGGCCAGCGCAGGGACGCTAAAACTGGCTTGGTGGATCCCCTTGCTGGTGCTCTGCGCTGGTGGAGCGGCGTTGACCGTCGCTCTCGTCGTCCGCCGCCGCCTCGCCCATTTCCCGCTGCTGCGCGGACTGGATGTGTTCGGGAATCCGAGACAGCGGATCGTCGTGGCAGTGCTGATGCTGGCAGTGATCGCAGCTCAAGTCGTCCGCACGCTGGTCGTCCTCCAGGCAGCTGGCCTGCACCCCTCTCTCATCCAGGCAGTCGCTACTTTAGTCGCGGGCGGCGTGCTGTCCAGCCTGTTCGCGGGACCCGGCGCGGGAACCGCTGCTGGGCCGCTGCTGGTCTTCGGCAAGCACAGCCTCGCTGCTTCAACGGCGGCGGGACTCGTGCTCTCTGTCACGATGCTGATCGCGGGCCTCGTCTATGCCGCGCCGGGCGGCCCCACGTTCCTGGTCCGCCTGAGAAGCCGTCGGGCATGACGATTCACCAGCAATGCCATGCATGTGGGGGCGGTCTGCATGAGGAGCCAGCGCTTGTCGGCCGCGACCGGATGTCCGGCGTTTCCGGCACGTGGAGCGTGCATGAATGCCTCTGGTGTGGGTCGGGCACCACGCTTCCAGCCGCGGACGAGGCTGAGTTGGCCGCTTTCTACCCGAACGACTACGCACCTCACGAGCTGCCGTCGGGACCACTGGCCGCGGCGATGCATCTGCTCCAGCGCGCGCGCAACCGAACCTTTCCGCTCGCTCGGCTGAACACCGACGGCCGGATCGGGGTGCTTCTCGACGTCGGCTGCGGCCGGGGGGATCTAGCGTCCAGTTGGATCGATTCGGGCTGGCATGTGCTTGGAGTTGAGCCGTCGCCGGAGGCCGCAGCTGTGGCACGCCATCGCGGGGCAGATGTGCTGATCGGCACGTTGTCGACTATCGACCTCAATGAGGTTGCGGTGGATGCGGCCGTCTTCCGGCACTCACTAGAGCATGTCGTCGCCCCTCGGGTCGATCTGAGGATCGTCCATGACGTCCTGCGGCCCGGTGGGAACCTCGCGGTGATCGTTCCTAACTGGGGCTCGTGGCAACGCGGTGCTTTCGGCGAGGACTGGTTTCCTCTCGAGCTTCCCCGCCATCGCACCCATTTCACGGCTGCTGGATTACGTGCGGCGCTTGAGTCGGCAGGATACGAGGACATCGAAGTGCGACATGCGACACCGTTCATAACCAGTACGTGGAGTCTGCAGATTCAACTCTTCGACCGCGTCGTGACGCGTTCGGGAGCTCCACTGCTGGCCGGATATGCGTGCTCGGTTCCAGTGGCAATCGTCTCCAGCTTGCTGGATCCGCTGCTGGGTGGCGGCGACTTCCTGCACGCGCACGCGATCCGCGGCGGAGCGTGACGATGAGCGGACCGATTTCAGCAGGTGAGGCGTGACCGGTCTCGGGACAACGGTCCGCCGTCGTCTAGGGCCTCTCGAGCCACTCGTCTCCGAGGCATACAGAAGTCGATTCATCAACCTCGACGACTTCACAGCCACCGTCGCCAGCATCGTCTCACCACAACGGATCCTGGAGATCGGCTGTGGTGACGGGTCCGTCGCCGATCGGATGTGCAGACAGTTCCCGGAGGCGAGATACCTTGGGGTAGACATCGCGCCGAAACCGGGGCGGTTGTTCACTGGGGACCGCGGCCGCGCGGAGTTCCACAGCCAGAGTTCGTCCGAGCTGATCGCGGGAAATCCTAGCCCGTTCGATCTCGTGCTGCTGGTGGATGTCTTCCACCACCTCCCCGAACGCCTACGTCTGCCGACGTTGCGTGACCTCGATGCCCTATGCGCCCACGACGGAATCATCATCGTCAAGGACTGGGAACGAGCGCCCACGATCGGCCATCTGGCCTGCTACATCTCGGACCGCTACATCAGCGGCGATCAGAACGTCCATTACGACGATCGGTCCGAGCTGACGCGGGCCATCTCCGACGGCATCCCGCACGGAGAGCTGATCTGTGAGGCCCGGATCCCACCCAGACGCAACAACATCATGTTCGCTCTACGAAAGCAGGACTACCCCCGCAAGCAGGGGTGAGGCGGATGCACCTAGAGCCCTCCCAGGATCGTCCGCAGCCCGTCCGACAGCTGAACCTGTGCCTCCCAACCGAGTTCTCGCTGCGCACGAGCGACGTCGAGGCAACTACGCCGCACCTCGCCTGAACGCTCAGGCTGGAACGTGGCCTCGAGTCGTAGCCGGTCCGTGACCTCCCGCAGGGCGTCGAGCAGATTGAGCACGGAGATCTCCTCGCCGCGGCCGATGTTGACCGGCTCGGTGATGTCAGCGTCCGCAGCGAGCACGTTGGCGCTGACGACGTCGGAGACGTTCACCCAGTCACGGGTCTGCCGCCCGTCGCCGAAGATCGTCGGCTGTCGGTTCTCGACCAGGTTCCCGCAGAAGATCGCGACCACCCCGGCCTCGCCGTGGACGTCCTGGCGTGGCCCGTAGACGTTCCCGTAGCGCAGCGAGACCGTGGAGAGAC
>JBAPXO010000496.1:0-9887 GCA_049284255.1 Solirubrobacteraceae bacterium
GGATCCGGTTGGCCGCGGCTTCGTCGGCCCGCTTGATGTTCTTCGGGAGCGGCACGAAGTCGAGCGCCGGACCGAACGACTGGCCGGGGCCGAGGTCGTACTTCACGAACTGCTGGAGCAGTGCGCCCTGGTGCAGCGGGTCGCTCGGCTGCAGGATGCAGTAGGTGAACGTCGAGATCGGATACGCGATCTTGGCCCTGCGCGGCGGATTCACGATGTGGATCTCGCCGTTGCCCGCCTCGTGGCCGGTGCTTGCGGCGTCGGCGATGTTTCGCAGGTTTGGAACCTCGAACTTCTTCGCCTGGTTCTCGACCGCCGCGGCTGGCTGATGGTGAGCGATCAGGTACGAAACCGCGATGTAGGCGATCCCGCCCTTGGTCTGTCCGAGCACGGTGACCATGCCGGAGTTGCCCGTGGCACCCACGCCCTTCGGGAATGACGGCTTTGTCGCACGGCCGATCGAGCTCCGCCACTGCTTATTGACGGAGGACAGGAAATCGGTGAACGCGTACGAGTCACCGGAACCGTCGGCCCGGTGGATCGGGGTGATCGGGAGGTTGGGGAGGTGCGTCCCCTTGTTGAGCGACTTGATCGCCGAGCTGTCCCAGTTGGTGATCTGGCCAAGGTAGATCTTGGCGAGCACGGGGCCGCTCAGCTTCAGGCGGTGGACGCCTGGGATGTTGAAGCTGACGCCGGTTGCGGTCAGCGCCCAGGGAATCTGGAAGCAGCCGTTGCATGGGGTGGTGGAGGCCGACAGCGGTGCGTCAGAGCCGCCGAAGTCGACTAGGCCCTTGCTGATGTCGGTCAGGCCCGCGCCGGAGCCAACGGCCTGGTAAGTCGGAGTGGAGTTACCGGTGGACTGCGCCCATGCTGCGGCCCATTCGGCCTCGATCGGGGCCACGAGCGTCGAACCAGCGCCCGACAGGGGCGCCGCCGAGGCCGCGGCAGCCGTCGTCAGGCCAAACACAGCGCCGGCCATCAAGGCCGTGCACGTGAGGCTGGCCAATCTCTTGGAGAACAAAGCAGACTTCCTTCCAGGTAGGGATAACCGTCGAGCCCGGCAGGGACGCCCGGCCAGCCGTCCTGTGAGCCCCGGGGGAAGGATCGCCGCGGAGGTTTGGCCAGCTGTTGCTGCTTTGTGACCCGGATTGATAAATCTGGTGAAGCGGCTCGTTGATGACGATCCGCTCGGGAGAGTTGTCTACTCTGCGGCGCCGTGTCCTCGAGGGCAAGGCTCAGATTCCGGCTGCCCGCGTCCCCGAGTGGGGAAGCCTCGCGGGGCGCCGGCACGGCGCTCGGAGACCGCGTTCTCTTCGGCCTGTGCGCTCTCGCCGGCCTTCTGGCCGTCTTCATCCTCGTCGAGGTCGTCTACCAGGTCATCCACGGCGCCGGCCCGTCGATCTCCCATTTCGGCATCGGCTTCATCGGCCACGCGGCCTGGGTGCCGAACTTCGGTCGGTTCGGGGCCGCGGCGGCGCTGTTCGGCACCGCCGTCAGCTCCTTGATGGCGCTGGTCATCGCGGCGCCGCTGGGGATCGCGATCGCGCTGTATCTGGCCATGATGGCGCCGCCAGCCGTACGCACGATCGTGGGGCCACTCGTGGAGATGCTGGCCGCGATCCCGAGCGTCATCGTCGGCTTCTGGGGCGTCGACGTGCTCGCTCCGTTCGCCTCCCGCCACCTCGAGCCGTTCCTGCACAGCACGCTGGGCTTCATCCCGCTGTTCGGGCCGCCCCAGACAACCGGCCTGAGCTTGTTTTCCGCCGGACTCGTGCTGGCGCTGATGGTCCTGCCGATCGTTGCCGCGCTCAGCCGCGACCTGTTTCTCACCGTCCCCACCGAGCTGACCGACGGCGCCGCCGCCCTCGGAGCGACGCCTTGGGAGATTATTCGCGGCGTCGTGCTTCCGACGACCGCGTCCGGGGTCGCGGCGGCCACCGTGCTCGGGCTCGGCCGCGCGCTCGGCGAGGCGATCGCCGTGCTGCAGGTCGTCGGCGACGGGTCTGGGATAAACCACTCGCTGTTTGCACCCGGGATCACCCTCGCGAGCCGGATCGCGAACGAGTTCCAGACCCCCGACAACCGGCTCGACATCCCGTCCCTCTTCTACCTGGCACTGATCCTGCTCGCCATCGGGCTGGCGACGAGCGTGCTCGCGCGGTGGATCGGAAGCCGGTTCGACGTACATCGGACGCTCGCCTGATGGCCACGTTCGCCGACAGCCCCCCGAGCGACCCGTCGCTCCCGGATCCCACCGCCCCGCTGATCGCCTCCGGCAACCTGCGGCGCCGGGCCACGGTCAGCCGCGTGATCAGCGTCCTAGCAACCGCTGCGGCGGCGTTTGCCGTGGCGCTCCTGGTGGACGTTGCCTACACCGTGATCAGCAAAGGGGCGCCCGCCATCAACTTCGCCTTTTTGACTCAGAACAGCAGCGGGCTCGCGGGGGGAGGCATCGCCAACGCCCTTCTGGGGACGATCGTCATCGTGGCCTTTGCGGCGGCGATCGCGGTCCCCATCGGAGTCCTAACTGGCCTCTACCTGACCGAGTTCGCCGGTCCCAGGTCGCGGGTGGGAAATGCCATGAAGCTGGTGCTCGACCTGCTCCAGGGGTTGCCGACGATCATCGTGGGCGTCGTCGTATACGGCTTGATCGTCGCCGGTGAGCATAAGGAGACGGGGTTCGCCGGCTCGATCGCGCTGGCGATCGTGATGCTGCCGATGATCGCGCGCGCCAGCCAGGAGGTGCTGCTGCTCGTCCCCGGGGGCCTCCGCGAGGCGGCCGACGCCCTCGGCGTCGAGCGCTGGCGAACGGTGCTGAGCGTGATCCTGCCGGCCGCTGCCGGAGGGATCGTCACCGGCGCGATCCTCGCCATCGCCCGAGCGTCCGGTGAGACCGCGCCACTGCTGATCCTCGACAGCCTGTACAACCCCAGCCAGACTCAGCTGGATATCTTCGGACACGGGGTCCCCAGCATCCCGATGTACATCTACACGACCTACGACCTGCCGACCTCGTCAGCGACCGCGCGGGCCTGGGGCGCGGCGCTGGTGCTGCTCACCGCCATCCTTCTGGCCAACGTCGGCGCGCGCATTCTGCTGGCACGCTCGCGTGCGAAGATGGGAGTGCGATGACCGGGGACCGAAGCGTGACCGGGGACGCAGACGAGAGCGCCGTCCCGGGCCGGGTCCGGCTCCATGCCCAGCCGACGCCCGCGCCGGCACCGCCGACGGGCGACGGCCGCTCGCCGGACCTGGGGCGCGAGGTCGTTTTCGATATCGGCGAGATGGGTGCCTACTACGGCGCCAATCAGGCCCTCGGCTGGACGACCTTGAAGATCTATCGGCACCTCGTGACGGCCGTGATCGGCCCTTCGGGATGCGGCAAGTCGACCTTCATCCGCAGCCTCAACCGCATGAACGACGCCATCCCCGGCTTTCGGGTCGAGGGCCGCGTGCTCTACCACGGCCACGACGTCTACGCCTCGGCCACCAACCGGGTCGAGGTCCGCCGTCGTATCGGCATGGTGTTCCAGAAGCCCAATCCGTTCCCCAAGTCGATTTACGACAACATTGCCTGGGCACCGCGCAACCTCGGGATGCGGTCCGACCTCGACGAGCGTGTCGAGCGGGCCCTAAGGCATGCGGCCCTTTGGGACGAAGTCAAGGATCGGCTGCGCTCGAGTGCGCTCGGTCTTTCCGGAGGCCAGCAGCAACGACTGTGCATCGCGCGTGCGATCGCGATCGAGCCCGACGTGCTGCTGCTCGATGAGCCGGCTTCCGCCCTGGATCCGATCGCCACGGCCTCGATCGAGGAGTTGATGCACACCCTCAAGCACCGTTACACGATCGTGATCGTCACCCACAACATGCAGCAGGCCGCCCGGGTTGCCGATCGCACGGCGTTCTTCGGACTCGACACGACGGGAGCAGACCGGGTCGGGACGCTGATCGAGTACGACGACACCCAGACGCTCTTTCGACGTCCCACCGATCCGCGAACGCGGGATTACGTCACCGGTCAGTTCGGCTGAGCCCGAGCGCACTCAGGCACCGACCAATCGGGCGCGGTTGACCCTACGGGGCGCCGATCGACTTCTCGGGGACCTGCACCAGCAGCGGCTGGCCACACTGCCAGCAGTAGGAGGCGCCGATCGAATGGGGCGCTCCGCACGATGCGCAGGCTCCAGCCGTCGAGGTCTCCTCGAGCCGGAGAATCCGCTCGACCTCGCCGAGCTCGGCGTCGGCATCCTGCAGTCCCGCCGCCCGCTGCACGAGCACGTCGACGCGTATGCGATCGCGAATCGCCATCTCATAGACCAGACCACCGAGGTCGAATTGCAGCTCGGCCACCCGCGCCCGCAGCTGATCGCGTCGGCGCTTGAGATCGACGGGTCCCTCCTGCTTGGGCAGCGAGCCGGGCAACAGCGGCGGCGCGGACGATTCACCAGGCTGGTCACCGGCTCCCCGGCGTCCCCCGCCGAATCGTCCTCGGATGCCTTTGTCACTCCTGGGCATGGCGGGTCCTCACTGTCCGAAGAAGTTTCCGGTGAACTTGCCGTTCTGACACCCGGCGCTCCCGGACGTGCACGACCCCCCGGAGGTCACGGTCGCGTTGGATTGCCCGGTGTTGCCGCCGAGCACGCTCGAGGCGGCGTGCGAGGCCTTCTGGACCGCTGCCTTGGTCGGCTTGGCCGCGGCGGCCGCCGCCTTGGCCCTCACGACCTCGGTCTTGGGAGCGGGTGCGGCCTTCTTGGCATGCTGGGCCTTGCCGGGGGCGCCCTGGGTTCCGGCGGCTGTCGTTGCCGCGCTCCCGGTGCTTGCTCCGCCGCCGCCGTTGACGGTGATCACCGAAGGTGAGGCCGCGGCGTGCGACCCGTTGTTGTTGTTGCTGATCCGGCCGATCTCTACCCCCACTCCCATTGCCAGCAGGAGCGTGGCGATTCCCGCCACGAGCGTGGCGCCGTAGGACGGCCGCCGCGCGCGCCTCGCCGCCGGCGCCGCCGTCGCCGTCTGGACCGTCGGTGACGGGTCGGGGACCGAGAAGCGGCTCTTGCCCCGCCGCTCGCCACAGTGGATGCAGTACTGCTGATCTGCGGCCAGCGGACTCCCGCAGTTCACGCATCGGTCGCCAACCGTCCCGGCCAGGAGCTGCCCGGTCGGCGCCTCGTCGGGCGTCGCCGCGGCCTGCCCCTCGGGCCCGTGTGCGTCGTCGTCGTGGCTCTCGATCCGGCTGGCGCCCATGGGCTGCGACCAGCGTATTGGCGTAGATCGGGAGGCTTGTGAACGACCTGTAACCCGGTCCCGGGATACCTACACTCCGGCCACTGGAGGGCGCCGGCCGCGGTCACGAGGGCCATGCACCAGCGGCCGTCACGACCCCGCGACGACATGACCCGCTGCACATCCTGCAACGCGCCGCTCGCCCACGACCAGCGTTACTGCGTCGAGTGCGGTGCGCGCCGTGGACTGTTACCGGAGCTGGTGGCCGCGATGATCGTCCGCATCGAGGGGCACAACGATGCGGCGCTTGATCCCGAGCTCCGCGGCGCGGGTCCCTCCCCGGTTCGGCCACTCGGCGGCTGGATGCCGTCGCCGCGTGCCGCGGCGCTGGCGGTGATGGGCATGCTCGCCTTCGGCGCCGAGATCGGCGCCGTGGTCGGGGCCTCGGGTGGCGCCGCGCTGGCGAGTGGGCCGCTGATTCTGCTCAGACACTCTGTCTCCCCCGCGCCCGCCGTGACCAGCGCGGCCGACCTGGGCAGTGGGTCATCTGCGGCCGGTGGCGGCGTGAGGACGATCACGATCCCGGCCCCCTCGTCGCCCGGCGGGGGTGGGTCGGCAGCGGCCGCAGCGCCCGGTCAAGCCGCCGCCCCGGCGTCGACGACGACCACCTCAACGACCACGACCACGGCTACGACGCCCAGCAATCCCTACGGGCTGCCCGACATCAAGCACGTGTTCGTGATCATGCTCGGAGACCAGGGCTACAGCCAGACGTTCGGCTCCCTGGACCCGTACATGGGCAAGACGCTCCCCAAGCAGGGCAAGCTGATCGAGACCTACTACGCCGTCGCAGGGGGCGAGCTCGCAAACCAGATCGCCCTCATCAGCGGCCAGGGGCCCACGCCGGAGACGGCGGCCGACTGTCCGATGTTCACCGACATCGCACCCGGCACGACCGGCAAGCAGGATCAGGTGCTCGGTGACGGATGCCTATATCCGCACTCGACCGCCACCCTGGCCAGCCAGCTCACCGCCGCCCACCTCAAGTGGAAGGCCTACATCCAGGGCATGGCCAGCACCGAGCCCGGCGAGCCGCAGTCCTGCCGGCATCCCACGGTCGGCACTTCCGATCCGAACCAGACCCCGCAACCCGGGGACCCATACGTGACCTGGCGCGACCCCTTCGTCTACTTCCACTCGGTGATCGACGCCAGCGCGTGCCAGCACGACGTCGTCGACCTCAGTCAGCTCAGCACCGACCTCACCAACACTTCCACGACCCCCAACTTCTCCTACATCGTCCCCAACCTATGTGACGACGGCAGCGACCAGCCGTGCACACCGGGTGCCACGGCCGGGGTCGCGTCGGCCGATTCGTTCCTGCGCACCACGGTGGCCGAGATCACGAGCTCCGCCGCCTACCAGGCCGGGGGGTTGATCGTGATCACCTTCGACCAGGCGCCGCAATCCGGGCAGGACGCCGACTCGAGCTCGTGTTGCGCGACTCCGCGGTATCCCAACCTCCCGGTCGCCTCGTCCGCGTCGGTGAGCCCAAGCACCCCGACGACCACGACAGCCGCCACCACCACGACCGCGCCCGCCACCAAGACGTCAACGACCTCCACCACCACAGCCGAGACGACCGCGTCACCGCCTGCCCCAACCACATCGACGACGACCACGCCCGCGTCGACGCCGACGACCACATCGACGACGACCACGACGCCTGCGGCCAACCTCGGCACCAGCCAGGGAGGAACGACCTCCACGGGCGGCGGCGGTCAGGTCGGCCTGCTGATGATCTCACCCTGGGTCAAGGCGGGGACCACGGACGTGATCGACGACTACAACCACTTCTCCCTGCTCGAGAGCATCGAGGACATCTTCGACCTCAAGCACCTCGGCTACGCGAAGGCGTCAGGCCTTCCGGCGTTCGACGCCAGCACCTTCGACGGCAAGGGCCCGTCGGGGGGCTGACCGCGGCGTTGCCGAGCCGCCCGCCGCTCAGTCGCGCCGGCCCCGCCCGTACATCAGCTTGAAGAACCGTCGCAGCAGCATCGTGCGGCCGGCCTTGTAGGGGAACATGAAGGGCTCGCGCTTGAGCGCGCGTCGAGTCACCAGCAGCGACTGGATCTTGGTGAACTTGCGGATCCCTCCCGAGCCGTGGCGGGTGCCCATCCCTGAGGTCTTCCACCCGCCCATCGGCAGGTTGAGCGCGGTGTAGTTGAGCTGCGCGTCGTTGACGCAGACCACCCCGGCCTGGATGCGGCGGGCCAGCTGCTCACCTCGGTCGGTGTCGCTGGTCCACACGCTCGCCTGCAGCCCGTAGTCGGAGTCGTTGGCGAGCTCCACGCCCTCCTCGGCGCTTGAGATCTTCATGATCGGCAGCGTCGGACCAAAGGTCTCCTCGCGCATGATCTTCATCGAGTGATCAACGTCGACGAGCACCGTGGGCTCGAAGTACCGTCCGCGTTCGGAGTGCGGGTGGCCGCCGGTCAAAACCTTGGCCCCCTTGGCGACGGCGTCCTGCACGTGCTCGTCGACGATGTCGAGCTGGGGCGGAAAGATGACGGCGCCGACGTCGACGGTCCCGGCTCCCGTGGGCTCGCCCTGGCGCAACCCCCGGACGTGCTCGGTGACCTTGCTCACGAACCGGTCGTAGACGGGGGCCTCGACATAGCAGCGCTCGACCGAGATGCACACCTGGCCGGCGTTGTTCATCGAGTAGAAAGCGGCGGCGTTGGCGGCGCGGTCGAGGTTGGCGTCCGCGCATACGATCATCGGGTCCTTGCCGCCGAGTTCCAGGTAGCAGGGGATCAGCGCCTCCGCGGCCTCCTTCATCACCGCCTGGCCGGTCTTGGTCGATCCCGTGAACATCACGCAGTCGACATGGCTGATCAGTGCCCCGCCCGTGGCTCCGTCGCCGGTGGCGACCTGGAAGACATGTTCGGGCAGGCCGCACTCCCGCAGCATGTCGGCCATCAGAAGCGAGCTCAGCGGCGTTACCTCGCTGGGCTTGAGGATCACGCAGTTGCCGGCCATCAACGCCGGGATGCAGTCGCCGAAGGCATTGGTGATCGGGTAGTTCCAGGGGCCGATGACCCCGACGACGCCCACCGGCACGTAGCGGATGATCAGCTTCTTGCCGGCCGCGATCGGGTTGTTCCAGGACGGCACCCGTTCGTCAGCGAGATAGCCCTCTGACTCCTTGGCCCAGAAGCCGAGCGCCGAGACGGTGTAGCCGAGATCGGCGAGCTGGGCGTCCTCATAGGTCTTACCGGTCTCCGAGACCACCGTCTCGACCACACGATCGGCATTGTCGAGCATCCACTTCTGCGCGCGGCGCATGATGCGTCCCCGGCCGTCGAATCCGATCGCCTCCCATTGGGGCTGCGCCGCGCGGGCGCGCGCCGCCATCTCGTCGACCGCCTGGTCGCTGAGATTGGGCACCGTGGTGATGAGCTCACCGGTGGCCGGGTTATCGACCGCGATCGTCTCGTCCGCGGCCGCGCCGTTGCTGTCGGCGGGTTTGCGCTGCTTGACGCTGGCCATCGATTCTCCTCTTACCGCTGGTGGGGATCTGCCTTCGACTGTATCTACCTGGCTGCGACAGCCAGGAAACCGGGGCCTAGGTGATCGAGCTCGGGCGCCTAGGCCGGATCGAGCTCGATCGACTCGATCGTGGGCGGATCGAGCGGGCGGTCCTGGGCACCCGTCGGGGTTCCCTCGATCGCGTCCACGGCGTCCATGCCATCGGTGACCTGCCCGAACACGGTGTGCTTGCCGTCGAGCCAGGGAGCGGCGTCGGCGGTCACGATGAAGAACTGCGAGCCGTTGGTATTGGGACCGGCGTTGGCCATCGCCAGCGCGCCCCGCACCACCTTGTGTTGGTTGAACTCGTCCTCGAAGGTGTATCCCGGGCCGCCCGTTCCGGTGCCCTGGGGGCAGCCGCCCTGGATCATGAAATCGGGGATCACGCGGTGGAAGATGATCCCGTCGTAGAAGCCGTCAGAGGCAAGCTTGCGGAAGTTCTCGACCGTCTTGGGGGCGTCGTCATCAAAGAGTTCGACGGCGATCGTGCCCGCTGTGGTGTTCATGTTGGCTGTGCTCATGGCCCGGACAGTAGAGCACCTAGAGCACGCCCGCACCCCTGACCCGGACCGCCTCCCGCGGCCACCGGGATCCACGCTGCGTCACCCGGGCGACCGCGTGCGGTCGCCCGGGTTCGCAGCTTCGTCTAGCTGACCTCGAGGGCGTTGAGCGCCGACTGAACGCTCACCGTGGGCGCCGTCGTCGGAGCCGTCTGGCCGGTCGGGATCGAGCTCTGGCAAGTGACGCTTGCCGCGCCCGAGGGACCCGCCAGCTGCAGCGGAATCGACTCGCTCTGGGGAACGGTGCTCGTTCCGACGTTCAGGGTCACAGAGCGCGCCTGTGTGTTGGAGCCGACGGTCAGCGTGCAGACCACGCGGACGCGGGCGGCGTTGCCCGTGCCGCCGGCCCCGGTGGCCGTCACGGTCGGGTTGGCAAACGCCATGTAGGACGCGCCGCTGGCCAGATTCTCACCGCTGACCGTGGCGGGCGCCGTCGCCGTAGTCGGAAGCGGCGTCGTATTGGTCGTGGTGCCGACCTCGGCCGGCAGGGTCGAGCTACAGGTCGGGGTGCCTGAC
>JBAPXO010000497.1:0-3550 GCA_049284255.1 Solirubrobacteraceae bacterium
GCTCAGTTCTGACGGGGTGCTGATTGGCTTCCTCGGCCCGCTGACCAATGGGGACGGGGTGCGTGCGATCGCCGAGGCCGGAGTGACGAGCTTTGCGATGGAGGCCGTGCCACGGATCAGCCGCGCCCAGTCCATGGACGCCCTCTCCTCGCAGGCCAACATCGCCGGCTACCGCTCGGCGCTGATCGGCGCTCAGGAGCTCGGCCGCTTCTACCCGATGCTGATGACCGCGGCGGGCACCATCCGTCCGGCGACCGTCCTGGTCCTGGGGGCCGGGGTGGCCGGCCTGCAGGCGATCGCCACCGCACGTCGTCTGGGAGCCGTCGTGCAGGGCTTCGACGTGCGCTCGGCCGTCAAGGAACAGGTCGAGTCGCTGGGCGCTCATTTTCTCGAGTTTGATCTCGGCGGCGACCTGGAGGGCGCCGGCGGCTACGCCAAGGAGCTGACTGCAGAGCAGCAGGCTCGCCAGCAGGAGCTCATGGCCGAGGCCATCGGCAAGGTCGACGTCGTCATCACCACCGCCCTCGTGCCCGGCCGCCGGGCCCCCATATTGGTCACCGAGGATGCCGTGAAGCTGATGAAGCCCGGCTCGGTGATCGTCGACCTGGCCGGCGAGGCGGGCGGCAACTGCGAGCTGTCTGAGCCCGGGGAGTCGATCCTCCGCCACGACGTGAAGATCCTCGCGCCGCTCAACGTCCCCAGCACGATGGCCGAGCACGCATCCCAGCTCTACGCCCGCAACATTCAGGCCCTGCTCGGCCTGATGATCAACGACTCGAATCAGCTGGAGCTCGACTTCGACGACGAGGTCATCGCCGGGGCGTGCATCACCAGGGACGGACAAATAGTCCACGAGGGCGCAAAGGCCGCGGCCGGCGCGACGAGCTAGGAGGCCGGTTAAAAGATGCAGGACCCACTAGTCATCGACATCTCCATCCTCGTGCTCGCGGGGTTCGTGGGCTACGCGGTGATCTCCAAGGTCCCCAACACGCTGCACACGCCGCTGATGTCGGGAACCAACGCCATCCACGGCGTCGTCGTGCTCGGCGGGCTGCTGCTGATGTCCTCGGCGTCGGGCGTGCTCGAGCAGGTGCTGCTGGTGATCGCCGTCGCCTTCGGAACGATCAACGTGGTCGGCGGTTTCCTGGTCACCGACCGGATGCTCGGCATGTTCAAGGCCAAGGATCCGCCCAAGCCGGAAGAGACAGAGGCGGCTGCGGAGGTCGATCAGAAGTGACCGCCTCGGCGACGATCTTCCTCCAGAGCACGAACTTCATAGACGCGGCCTACATCGTCGCGTTCTCGCTGTTGATCTACGGCATGAGCGGCCTGACGGGACCGCGCACGGCGGTCCGCGGCAACCAGATCGCCGCCGCCGGCATGGCCGTCGCGGTCGTCGCCACCCTCCTGCGCCCAGGCGTCTTTCACGGCTCGGCGACGGTGATCCTGATCATCGTCGGGGTGGGGATCGGTACCGCGGTCGGCGTTCCCGCGGCCCGCAACGTGAAGATGACCGCGATGCCCCAGATGGTCGCGCTGTTCAACGGCGTCGGCGGCGGGGCGGTCGCCCTGATCGCCTGGGTGGAATATCGCCACCACTTCGGCGGCGTGTGGCCGCTGCGCTCGGAGATCTTCGAGCTCTTCGGGGCGATCGTCGGCTCGATCTCCTTCTGGGGCTCGGGTATCGCCTACGGCAAGCTCCAGGAGATCCTTCCCGGGCGCCCGATCAAGCTGCCAGGGCAGGCGATCATCAACGCCGTGCTGCTGATCATCGCGGTGGGCAGTGCGGTCGTGCTGTGCGCCGGGACCCACTCTCAGGCGCTGTTCATCGTCGGCATCCTGCTCGTCTCGGCGCTACTGGGCAATCTGCTCGTGCTTCCGATCGGGGGCGCCGACATGCCGGTGGTGATCTCGCTGCTCAACGCCTTCACCGGTCTGTCGGCGGCCGCGACCGGCGTGGCCCTGTCAAACCCCGTGATGATCGTCGCCGGGATGATCGTCGGCGCCTCGGGCACGATCCTGACCGACCAGATGGCCAAGGCGATGAACCGGTCGGTTCCCTCGATCATCGCCGGTGGCTTCGGTGGCACGGTGGCAGCGCCCGCTTCGGGCGCGGGGGAGACCGGCGGGACGGTGCGCTCCACCAGCCCCGCCGACGTGGCCATCCAGCTCTCCTACGCCCGCCAGGTGGTGATCGCCCCCGGCTACGGGATGGCGGTCGCCCAGGCCCAGCACGCCGTGCGCGAGCTCGAGCGCGCCCTCGAAGCCAAGGGCGTAGAGGTCAAGTACGCGATCCACCCCGTCGCCGGACGAATGCCGGGCCACATGAACGTCCTGCTCGCCGAGGCTGACGTTCCCTACGACCTGTTGCGAGAGATGGACGACATCAACCCCGAGTTCTCGCGCACCGACGTGACCCTGGTCATCGGAGCCAACGACGTGACCAACCCAGCGGCCAAGAACGAGCCCGGCAGCCCGATCTATGGGATGCCGATCCTCGAGGTCGACAAGTCGGGATCGGTGATCGTGCTCAAGCGTTCGATGGCCTCGGGCTTCGCGGGGATCGACAACCCGCTCTTCTACGACCCCAAGACCGCCCTGCTGTTCGGCGACGCCAAGGCCTCTGTGAGCGAAGTCACGTCCGAAGTCCAGGCACTTTAGGTTTCATACAACCAGCGCGCGGGCTAGGTTAGGGTCAGCGCACCATCAACCTGAGTAGAGCAAGGATCGAAACATGGACCCCAACCGCCTGACCGCGATACCGATCTTCTCCGAGCTCTCGCCCGACGAGGCCAAGCGCTTGGCCGCCTTCGCCACCGAGACGAGTGCGGCCGAGGGCCAGATCCTGATCAAGGAGGGCGACTACTCGGTCGAGCTGATCGCCATCGAGGAGGGCAGCGCCGACGTGATCCAGAACGGCAAGAAGATCACCACCCTCGGCAAGGGTGACCTGATCGGCGAGATGGGGCTGTTCGAGCGCCGTCCCCGCAACGCCGATGTGATCGCCGCCTCGCCGATGCGCCTGATCAAGCTCACCCACTGGGAGATCCGGCGCATGTCCGAGGACACCATCGATCGCATCAAGGCGATCATCGAGAAGCGAAGCCAGAGCGGCGTCACCGATCCCGGACACAACGCGGACGGTTAGCGCCGACGGCTTGACCGGGGCGACCGGTTAAGCTCGGACGGGATGGACGAAGTCGAGGCGTTCTGCGTACGGATGCTGGGTCCCGGGGAAGCGGCCCGGGAGGCATCGGAGGCTGCCGGTGGGCGCGGTGACCGGGTGGCCACGCTGATCGCGGCCGCGACCGAGTGCCGCCAGCGGGCAAAGGCGGCGCCCCCCGCCGACGACGCGGCCACGACACCGCTGCGTCCCTTGGATCCCGGGTCCGATGGGGAGGACCGGGGCGCCGAGCCGGCGACCGAGGATCCCGAGGGCCCGACCGAGCCCGAGACCGGAGATGATCCCCGCGCCGCGGAATCGGATCGTCCACCGTCCGATCCCAAGGACCTGGCCGAGGCCGTAGCCGCCGAGCTGGCCGCGGCCACC
>JBAPXO010000498.1:0-2391 GCA_049284255.1 Solirubrobacteraceae bacterium
GCCAAGGCCTGGAGCTCGGCGCTGCGGCGCCCGGCCGTCAGGAAGGTCGCGTCCGCATTTGGGCGGAGAGACATAGAGACACGAAGTGTCACACAATCACACCCGGCTGGCAAGCGCTGGGTTCACCTATAAATCCGCAGACCCTGGTCGTGGACCTGAGCTCCTCCTCCAAGCCCACCCTCACTGGCACGTTTCACTCGCAGGCGGCCAGCCCGACGAGCGACAGCTTCGTCCTTGATCTGGCCAAGGGCACTCTGGCCTGAGGCCGGCCTTGACCTGGATCGCCAAAGGCGATCGCGGACGTGACGCAAGCTGGTTCCCTCTGGGGCGACCCAGGTTCCGCACGTCCAGCGCTCGGAGCGGGGTGTCCGGCTGACTTCTTCTCGGCCTCGGTCGAGGGTTGGCAAGCTCGCGCGCCGGTCGGGAGCTCAGCCGGCGACCGGGCCGCAGCGTACGCAGCGGGTCGGGGAGCTCAGCCGGCCACCGGGCCGCACCGTACGCAGCGAGCGCGAAACCCCACCGGCAGCACCTGCACGGCGAGCTTGCGCCCGCACGCCGTGCAGAACCGCGGCGGGTCCGTGGCGGCCTGGCGGCGACGGCACCGGGAGTGGTCGGCGTCGGTCTCCGGCTTGCCGCAACCCGGGCAGAAGTGCCCGCGCTCGGCGGGCTCGGTCAAATCGTCTCTGACAGCGCCCTGATGGGCATCGACAGATCGCTCAACAGCTCGAGGTCTTCGCCCGGATCGCGCCCCAGGGTCGTGAGGTAGTTACCGACGATCATCGCGTTGATCCCTCCGAGGACCCCTGAGCGCGTCCCCAGATCTCCGAGGGTCAGCTCGCGACCGCCGGCAAAGCGCAGGATGGTGCGCGGCATCGCCAGGCGAAACGCCGCGATCGTGCGCAGGGCGTCGTTGACCTCGACCACCGGCAGGGCGTCAAACGGCGTTCCCGGCCGCGGGTCCAGGAAGTTCAACGGCACCTCGTCGGGCTCCAGCGCGGCGAGCTGTGCCGCGAACTCCGCCCGCTGCGCGAGCGACTCGCCCATGCCGATGATGCCGCCGCAACAGACCTCCATCCCGAGCTCGCGGACCAGGCGCAGGGTCTCGGCTCGCTGCTCCCACGTGTGCGTCGTCACGACGTTCTGGAAGTGTGAGCGCGCGGTCTCGAGATTGTGGTTGTACCGGTGGACCCCGAGGTCGGCGAGCTCCTGGGCCTGCTCGGGGGTGAGGATCCCCAGCGAGCAGGCAACGTTGATCTCGACGCTTTCCTGGATCGCCACCACCGCGTCCCGTACCTGGTCCATGAGGCGGCGGTCGGGGCCGCGGACGGCGGCCACCAGACAGAACTCGGTCGCTCCCGTCGCCGCCGTCTGGCGGGCGGCCTGCACCAACGACGGAACGTCGAGCTTGATCGCCCTGACCGGCGTCTCGAAGCGGCCCGACTGCGAGCAGAAATGGCAGTCCTCTGGGCAGCCGCCGGTCTTGATCGACACGATCCCCTCGACCTCGACGCTCGGCCCGCACCAGCGCATGCGGACCTCGTGCGCCAGGGCAAGCGTCTCCTCGACGCGCTCATCGGGGAGCTCCAGGATCTCGAGGAGACGGCCCTCGTCGAGGCCGAGGCCGGACTCGAGCACCTGGTCGCGCGCGGCGTCGAGAGCGTCACTTCCGATCATCTGACTGCCTCCATGTAGATCGTGGGATGGCCGGCGATCCGCGCCCGCGGTCGAGCACCCTACGCATCTGCGGGTCCCCACCGCTTCCTGAGGTTCGATGGCAAGAGCTTTCTCATCATCGGGTTAAAGCCGTCTTACGCCCCATATCCAGACTCACGAGCCACGATGGCTGACTCCGTTCAGACGCGGCCGCGTCGTGCTGGCGGCCGGGCGCGAGGCAACGATGCCGCGCCGATGCCGCGCCGATCGTGGGTCCGCCGGCTGATCGCTGGGGGCACCGACGGCAACGAGCGGCTGACCGTCGTGACGGGTCTGCTGCTCATCGTTTTGTTGGCCGTGCTGGGGGTCACGATCATCCGCATCGGCCAGCTGCTGTGGCTGCACTTGTTCCTCGGGCTCCTGCTGATCGGACCCGTGGCGCTCAAGCTCGCGAGCACCGGCTACCGCTTCTTTCGCTACTACACCTCGGACGCTGCCTACCGCCGTAAGGGGCCGCCCGCCCCCGCGCTCCGCGTACTTGGCCCAATCGTCGTCCTGACCACGGCGGCGGTGTTCGCGACCGGCGTCCTACTGCTGATCCTGGGACCGAGCTCCCGCCAGCCCTGGGTGCTGATCCACAAGGTCAGCTTCATCGCGTGGATCGTGTTCACCGTCCTGCACGTGCTCGGCCACCTACCGGAGATCGGTCGCTATCTCCGTACCGGGACCGCCTCGCGC
>JBAPXO010000499.1:0-1887 GCA_049284255.1 Solirubrobacteraceae bacterium
GGCTGGAACACGTACATGGTCGGCAAGTGGCACCTGTGCCCGACCGATGAGATGAACCTGGCCTCGACGCGCCGTAACTGGCCGAGCGGCCGCGGGTTTGAGCGCTGGTACGGGTTTCTCGGCGCCGAGACGAACCAGTGGTATCCCGACCTGGTCTACGACAACCACACGGTCGACCAGCCGCGCTCTCCCGATGAGGGCTACCACCTCACGGATGACCTGACCGATAAGGCGCTTGAGTTCATCAGGGACGCGAAGGCGATCGCGCCGGAGAAGCCGTTCTTCCTCTACTACGCGCCGGGCGCCTGCCACGCGCCGCATCACGCCCCGAAAGAGTGGATCGAGAAGTTCAAGGGCCGTTTCGACGCGGGCTACGAGGCGATGCGGGAGGAGACGCTGGCCCGTCAGAAGGAGCTCGGGTTGGTGCCGGCCGATACGGAGCTGCCGCCCGTCAATCCGATCGGGACGCCCGAGACGCGTAAGGGCCCCGAGGGCCAGCCGTTCCCCCAGGTCGACTACACGCGGCCGTGGGACTCGCTCACCGACGACGAGCGGCGGCTGTTCGCCCACATGGCAGAGGTGTACGCCGGGTTCCTCGCTCACGCCGACCATCACATCGGACGGCTGCTGGACTACCTGGAGCACACCAGTCAGCTCGAGAACACGATGGTCGTGGTCGTGTCGGACAACGGCGCGAGCGGTGAGGGCGGACCGAACGGATCGGTCAACGAGATGAAGTTCGCCAACGGCATTCCTGACGACATGGCCCAAAATCTTGCCCAGATCGACCAGCTCGGCGGGCCGCTGACCTATAACCACTATCCGACCGGCTGGGCGATGGCGTTCAACACGCCGTTCAAGATGTGGAAGCGCTACGAGTTCAACGGCGGCACGTCGGATCCGTGCATCATCTCGTGGCCGTCGGGGACGAAGGCGCGGGGTGAGATCCGGGAGCAGTACTGCCACGCGATCGACCTCGTCCCGACGATCCTCGACGTGCTCGGCGTACAGGCTCCCGAGACGATCAAGGGGCACACGCAGAGCCCGCTGGACGGTGTGAGCCTGCGCTCGAGCTTCGACAACGCGTCAGCCGCTTCAGAGCGCACGACCCAGTTCTACGCGATGCTCGGTTCCCGGTCGATCTATCACGAAGGCTGGAAGGCCGTCACGACCCACCCGTGCCTGTCGGGCTGGGGACGCTTCAACCAAGACGAGTGGGAGCTGTACCACGTCGACAGCGACCGGGCCGAACTGAACAATCTCGCCGCCGAGCAGCCCGACACGCTCCGCGAGCTCGTCAACATTTGGTTCTCCGAAGCGGGCGCGAACGGCGCGTTCCCGCTCGATGACCGCTCGGTGATCGAGATCGCGAGCACACCGCGGCCACAGGTGAGCGCGCCGCGCGACCGCTACGTGTACTTCCCGGGCGACTCGCCGGTCGGGGAGTGGCAGGCGGTCAACACCAAGAACCGGTCGTTCGCGATCGAGGTGCTTGCCGACCTCCCGGAGAGCGGCGCGCAGGGTGTGCTGTTCGCATTCGGCACCCGTTTCGGTGGCCACGCCCTCTATGTCAAGGACAATCGGCTGCATTACGTCAACAACTTCGTCGGCGCCGAGGAGCAGATGATCGTGGGCACCGAGGACATCCCGGCCGGCGACAACGTGCTCCTGTCGGCGTCGTTTGCGAAGGAGGGCCAGGAACCGACCTACGCGACGGGGACGCTTTCGCTCTATCACGGCGACACCAAGGTCGGGGAGAGCCAGATCAAGACTCAGCTCGGGTTCTATGCGATCGCCGGCGACAGGCTGTACGTCGGTCGCCAGCCCGGCGAGCCGGTCACCGACGACTATCCCGGTCCCTCCCCCCACCAATTCACTGGCGGGACC
>JBAPXO010000500.1:0-7751 GCA_049284255.1 Solirubrobacteraceae bacterium
GCTCGAAGCCGTGCGGACGCATCGAGGGATCGGGAACCTTTTCTGACAGCGCCACCGCGCTCACCACCACCACGGGAGCGGCCTCGCCGGTCTGCAGCAGCGAGTCCAGTGCGGCGATCCGTAGGCCGGTCAGATGCGGCGGTGGAACGAGATGGGACTCGTAGGTGACCCCGCGGCTGGGGTAGTAGCGGACGCTGCGCGGCTCAAGCCAGGCTCTCAGCCCGGCAGCGAGGTCCCTGGCGGCGCGGTCGTCGCCGGCCACGACGATGGCCGGGCGTCCTGGATCGCGGTCGAGCAGGGCGGCGATCAGGTAGGGCCGCAGGGACTGAGATACGAACGCCTCACCGCCGTCGCGCGCGAGCGTGGCGGTTTGCGGATCGTCGTCGGCGTGGGCGAGCAGGGAGCGCAGCATGTAGGGCTAATAGCCAGTCTAGGAGCCGCGACCGTGCGCTCTGGAGGGTGTCTGGGACAACCTCTCAGACCGCGGGAAAGCCATCTTGGAGCACCCGCTCGGCGGCGTCGGCGGCGCTCCCGACGAGGGCGCGAACGTCCTGCGCTGACTCGGCGAAGCGTCCGAGAACGTAGGCCGCCACCCGGTCGGGATCGGTGTAGGGCGGGCGCCCCACGCCGGCACGGACACGGCCGAAGTCAGGTGATCCCAGCCCCTGACGGATCGACTTCAGACCGTTGTGGCCGGCCAGGCCGCCCCCCAGGCGCACCCGGACGTCACCGAACGGCAGGTCGATCTCATCGTGGAGCACGAGGACGTGGTCGAGATCGACCTTGAGCGCCCCCCGCGCAGGACCGACCGATTGACCGGCCTCGTTCATGAACGTCTGAGGCTCGAGGACGGCCACCCTCGGTCCGCCGGGTCCGGTCCGCCCGTCGGTGATGAGACCCCGGTAGCGGCTCTTGGGCTTGGGCAACTCCCACCGGCGCGTGAGCTCCTGAGCGATCTGAAAGCCGATGTTGTGCCGGGTGCGCTCGTACTCCGAGCCCGGGTTGCCCAGCCCGACGATCAGCCAATCGACCGGCGCGCCGCCACCGCCGCCGCGTCGCGGCCAGGGCACGGCTATCGCCTATTCGGCGCCGGAGTCAGAGTCGCCGGCCGATTCCTCGGCCTCGGCAGCGGGCTCGTCGGCAGTCTCGCCCACGCCGACGACCTCGGTCTCCTCCTCGATCTCCTCGTCTTCCTCGACCTGGAGGCGCGGAGGAGTGAGGGTGGCGATCACGGTCTCCGGATCGTCGAGCAGCTCGACGTTGGCCGGCGGCGCGAGCGCGTCCAGCGTGAGGGTGTCGTTGATCTGCATCGCCGACACGTCATGGGTGATCGAATCGGGAATCTCGTTGGGGAGCGCCTCGATCGTCAGCTCGCGCGTGACGTGCTCGAGCACGCCACCCTCCTTGACGCCGGGGGCGTCCTCGTCTCCGGTGAGCACGAGGGCGACGGTCGACTGGATCTTCTGGTCCAGGCGGACGCGCAGCAGGTCGATGTGGACCGTGTCACCGGTGAGCGGGTGACGGATCAGCTCCTTGACGACCGCGGGCGTACTCGAGCCTCCGATATCGAGCTCGAGTACGGCTCCGGCCCCGCTGAGCGCGTGGCGCAGAACCCGGGCCGGAACTTGGAAGGAGACGGGATCGTCCCCGCCGCCGTACAGAACTCCGAGCACCTCGCCTTCCCGGCGCAGGCGCCTGGCCTGCCGGGAGCCGGCGGGCTCGCGAACTGCGACCTTCAGCGCTGTCGATTCACTGCGTGCCATGACGGCGTTCGATGGTAGCGGCCCCACACAGAGCGCGGGTTTCTGGGTTCCCCGGACCCAAAAAATTGACCCTCGGACCCCTTCCAAGCGCAACTAACGTTGCGCTAACCTTGATCCATGTCAGGCGAGGCTCAGCTGATGCTGTGGATCGCCGGGGTGCATCTGATCGGTCTGGGATGCGTCGCGGTGCTCCTGCTCCCGGCACTTCGGGAGGACCCGGGCACGCAGCGCCGCTCGGACGGGGAAAGCGACGAAGGCTGGGGCCGCGGGCCCAAGCGTCCACCGGAACGCCCCGAGCCGCCGCGAGGGGGCATTCCGCTCCCCGACGCCGTGCCTGCGCGCGCACGCCTACGTGAGCACGGGCGTCTGGCCGAGCGGCTGCCCAGACACGAGCGACGTCCCGCTCGTGAACCGGCGCGCCGTCCGGTCCCCCAGCGCCACCGGCACTAGACGCCGCCCGCCCGCGTCCGGTCCCCCAGCGCCACCGGCACTAGACCCGCCGCTCAGTAGTGCGCGGGGCAGTCCTCGCTGCCCTTGATGCGCGTGCTGACCTCGAGCAGTTGGACCCGGAAGCCTGAGAGCACATTGCCGGCGTGCCGCACCCGTACGCACTGCACGCGCGGTAGCGAACCGCCCACAAGCCAGGCCACCCGCGCGGTGCCGAGCGTGCTCCCGAGCGAGAAGCTCGAAGAGGGATTGAGCTCAGCGATCGAGACCTGGCCATGGTGCTTGAGGGCGACGCTGTCCGCGGCGGCGCGCGCGCGACACGCCGGCTGTGCGCTGCACCCGTGGATGAGCGAGATCACCGCCGCGGTGTCCCCTCTTGCCTCGGCCTTGACCAGGTCGGTGATCGCCGAGTCCTCGGCGCCGCCCACGCTCAGAGCGCGCGCCAGCAGCGCGCTGATCGCCAGGAAGACGACCACGCCGAGGACGATCAGGGCGATTCGATGAGGGCGGCGCATTCGGCGCGCACGCTAGCGAGCGCGCCGGGGCCGGGAGCTATCGCCGACGGTAGCCGCCGCCGGTCTGTGAACGGCGGTAGAGCCAGACGAGCAGCATCGAGAAGATGACCGAGAGGATCAGTCCCCCACCGTGGCGGTGCAGGACGTACCACGAGAACAGTCCGGCGACGAAGGTGCCGGTCACCCCGACCAGCGCCGTCATCCCGATGCCCATCGGATCGCGACCGGGCAGGAGCAGCCGGGCGAGCGCGCCCACGATCAGGCCGATGAAGAACAGGAAGATGAGGTACAGGAGCAAACCCATGATCGGGACTCTACTGCGCCCGGCGGCCCTCGGCCCCGGATGGGCCCGCCCGGGTCTCAGGAGTCGCTGAGCTCCAGGAACCGCTGCACCGAGGCTTCCTGGTGCTCGAGGCGCTGGGCGAGCGCGATCGCATGCTCGGCGGCGAGTCCGAGGAACTCCTCGACGCAGCGCTCGGGGTCGTCGGCCAGGGGGTAGACGCGGGAGAACTCCTGTTGGGCGCAGACGATCCCCATCGGCGGGCGGCCGTCGGCGAGAGTTCGGGCGCTGCACACCGGCGTGACGACGACCCGGGACTCGGTCGCGACCAGCGCCGTCGGGAGCAGGCGCGGCGCGGGCAGGGGTACCGAGAGCGACACAGAGTGGTCGACCGCGACCTCGCTGCCGGCGAGATCCGACAGCGGTTCGCGCCACACCTCGAGCACGGTGTCGGCCCCCACGAGGGCATCGCGGAGCGCCGTGGCCTGCTCGACGTAGAGCTGCTCGGCCTCTTCGCGGTCCTCGGCATCCGCGAGGTCAAGGTCACAGGGAACGCGCAGCAGCTCGCTGGCGGAGACCGTCGCTCCCGCGCCGCGGGCGCCGCAGGCGACATAGGTCTGAAGCGTTCCCAGGTCCCGGCGCCCGTGGAAGATCACGGTCACGGCCTCGCTGAGAGGCATCCCGCCCACGCGCAGGGAGACGGCCACCGCGGAACTGTCGTCGAGCAGCGCCCTGCGCAGCAGCTCCTCGGCTGCATCCCCGTCGCTGCTGTGATCGTGGTCGAGCATCTGGCTCCCCTTTTTCACACATCGACAACTTCGCGGTAACTGTTTACCCCCTGGGCCGGTCGGTGACAAGCGCCAGCTGGAGCATCGAGACCGGAGCGCGCTGGCCATTCGGCGCAGACTTGCGGTGACCGGGGCGGCGATGGACTAGGCTGGCGCCGATGCGATTCCTCTACAAGCCGATCGCGATCATCGCCGGTCTGATCTCGGCCCGGATTGGCAAGTCGGTCTTCACCGGAATCTGGTCGGCGATTGACGACGAACCGCCACCGACGCCCAAGCGTCCCGACGCCGGTGTCGGCAAGGTCGTGGGTGCGCAGGCGCTTCAGGCGGCGGTGATGGCGGCGACCGCGGCCGCTGTCGATCGTGCTTTCGCGGCCTCGTTCTTCCACCTGTTCGGGATCTGGCCCGGCAAGCCCGCCAAGCCCGAAGAGTCAGAGAAGTCCTAGACCTAGACCCGCTCGTCCGCTGAGGTCTGCGCGAGTCGCGAGGCTAGGCGGCTGCGAGCCCAGTCGGGAATCGGGGTCTTGCCCACGCTGTCTCGCTGTACCCACACGTAGCGAATCTCGGCCTCGAGCAGGAGCTTGCCGTCGTCTGAGAGGAGCCGATCGGCGAGCGTCATGCTCGTCGTGCCCATGTGGGCGATGACCGCCTCGACCGTGAGCTCGTCCTCGAACCGCGCGGCCCCCAGGAACCGCATCCGCACCTCGGCGACCACGATGTCCACGCCGCGCTCGAGCATCGCCTGATAACTGCCAAACGTCGAACGCCACAGCTCGTTGGTGGTGTCGTCGAGGTAAGCCATGTAGTTGGCGTTGAAGACCACGCCCTGCTGGTCGCACTCCGAGTAGCGAACCCGGAAGCGGTGAACGAACGGCTCAGTCATTGCCCCGGTGACCCGCCCCGGAGAACGAACCCGCGCTCGGCCAGCTCGGCCAGCGCATCCTCGAACGCACCGAAGTCACGCCGGGTGAGGGCGTCGATCGGTCGTCCGCTCGGCCCGTTGGCGCGCACCCACCGCCGCAGGACCGGGGGGCCGGCGCGCTCGGCGGCCTCGTCGAGAAGGTCGAGCAGGATCGGCAGCTCGCCGCGATGGTCGAGCTGGCCCGAGAGCAGCGAGAGCGGGTCGACGTCGAGCAGCTGGCACAGCTCGTCCTCGGTCAACCCCAGCAGGTCCATCAACCGCCCGGCGCGCTCGCTCTGGACGCGACCGCCGAGCTTGGGATCGTCGCGCTCGTCCACGCGCGCTCTCAGGCGTGGCGGCCGGGGGACACTAGAACAGCTGGTTCTCGCCGCCGAAAACGTCGCTGACCGATCCGTCGGTGAAGATCTGGCGGATCGAGTTGGTCAGCAGGTCGGCGCACGACAGCACCCGGACGTTGCTCGGCGCGCCGGGAGCGAGCGGGATCGTGTCGGTGACGACGACCTGCTCGAACCCGGCCGACGCCAGGTTCTCCCAGGCGTGGCCCGAGAAATTGCCATGGGTCGCGGCGGCGTAGATGCGGCGCGCGCCGGCATCCCGGACGGCCTGCGCGGCCGCGGCCAGCGTGCCCGCGGTACCGATCATGTCGTCGACGAGCAGTGCGGTCTTGTCGACGACGTCGCCGATCACGTAGCTGATCTCGGCGACCTGCTGGGCTGGGCGCTCCTTGTTGAGGATCGCCAAATCGGCGCCGATCTTGGCCGCGAACTGTTTGTTGAGCTTCACCCGCCCGGCGTCGGGGGCGACGACGACGAGGTCCTCCAGGCCGAGGTCGTCGAAGTACTGGGTGAGCATGAAGAGCGCTGTCATGTGATCGCAGGGCTTCTGGAAGAACCCCTGGATCTGCCCCGAGTGCAGGTCCATGGTCAGGATGCGATCGATCCCGGCGGACTCGAGCATGCGCGCCACGAGCCGGGCGCTGATCGGCTCCCGGGGAGCCGACTTCTTGTCCTGGCGCGAGTACCCGTACCAAGGCGTGACCGCGATCACTCGGTGCGCCGAGCCGCCCACCGCCGCGTCGATCATCTCGAGCAGCTCGATCAGAGTGTCGTTGGCACTCATCCCGGTCGCCGGGTTGCTACAGGTCGGCTGGACGATGAACACGTCGGCCCCGCGCACCGACTCCTTGTAGCGGCAGTAGACCTCGCCGTTGGCGAACGTCTTGAGGTCCACCGGGGAGAGCTCGACTCCCAGCTTGTCGGCGATCCTGGCCCCGAGCTCGGGATTGGCGCGCCCGGAGACGAGCATCAGCCGCTTCTCGGCCTCCCGGCGCAGGAGCGCGGTCGCCGTTTGACCCTGGACGACGCTCATCGTGTCATCGAGTCTACGACCGGGCGCCGACGGCTCCGTGGTCGTCACGTGCGTTCCTTGAGGTCGGCTTCGGCCTGCTCGCGGCGGCGTTGCGCGTAGCCCTCGATGTTGCTCTGGCGAGCCCTGGCGACCCCGAGCGCGCCCTCGGGAACGTCGCTGGTGATCACCGATCCGGCGGCCGTGTAGGCGTCATCCCCGACCGCCACCGGGGCGACGAAGGTCGTGTCGACGCTCGTCTTGACGCGATCGCCGATCGTGGTTCGATGCTTGCGATAGCCGTCGTAGTTGGCGGTGATGGTGCTCGCCCCGAGGTTCGTGCCCGCGCCGATGTCGGCATCACCGATGTAGGACAGGTGAGGCACCTTCGAGCCCTCGCCAACATCGGAGTTCTTGATCTCAACGAACGTCCCCGCCTTGGAACCCTCGCGCAGGATCGTCCCCGGCCGCAGGTACGCAAACGGGCCGACGCTGACGCGATCGCCGATCACCGCGCCGGTCACGTAGGACTGGAGGACTTTGGCCTCCTCCCCCACCTCGGCGTCGATCAATGTCGAGTGGGGTCCGATGACCGACCCGCGGCCGATGCTCGTGCTCCCGTGCAGGCCGGTGCCGGGGGCGATGACCACGTCGGGCTCGATCGTCACGTCGACGTCGATCACGGTGGCTGCCGGATTGACGATCGTCACCCCGCCGAGCATGTGGTGGTCGTTGATCTGGCGCTGGGCCACCGCGGTGACCTCGGCGAGCTGGCGGCGGTCGTTGATCTGCAGGGTCTCCTGGTGATCGGCAAGCTCGTAGGCGTCGACGGTGCGCTCGTGCTCTCGCAGGATCGGGAGCACGTCGGGCAGGTAGTACTCGCCCTGGACGTTGTCGGCCCGCACCTTGGGCAGGGCCTCGAGCAGGACATCGCCGTCGAAGGCGAAGATGCCGGTGTTGACCTCACGGATGTGGAGCTCGAGCTCGGAGGCGTCCCCGGCCTCCTTGGTCTCCACGACTCGCTCCACCGTTCCGTCGGGCGCGCGCACCACCCGCCCGTACCCGGAGGGATCGTCGGCAACCATGGTGACGATCGTCGCCGCCGACCCCGAGCGCTCATGGCTGTGGAACAGCCCCTCAAGCGTCTCCGGCGTGATCAGGGGAACGTCACCGTTGAGCGCGATGACGGTGTCGCCGCCATCGAAGTGCGGCGCGGCCGCCCTGAGGGCGTCGCCCGTCCCCAGTGCCTGCTCCTGGACGGCCAGCTCGACCTCCTCCAGGTCCGCGGTCACGACCTCCAGCCGCCGGTCGGGCGAGTCGACGACCACGATCCTCCCGGCCCCCGCCGCCCGCGCGGCCGCAATCGACCAAGCGACGATCGGCCGACCGCAAAGGGGATGCAGGAGCTTTGGCACCGACGAGCGCATGCGCGTGCCTTGCCCCGCAGCAAGGATGACGACGACGGGCGCGGCCACGGCGATGATCCTAGGCGATTGCTCTCAGTTGGGCTATAGGCTCACGCTGCCTCGCGTCGTCCTTCCCCGGAATGTGCGGCCGCCGCCTCGATGAACAGCTCGTCGAGGAGACGCAAGCCCTGGGGTTCAGCGCGGTCGGTCGCAAGTACGGAGTCTCGGACCGCGCCGTCCGGAAATGGATCCGCTGGTATTTCATCGGGAGCGGCTTGGCCTGCAG
>JBAPXO010000501.1:0-1753 GCA_049284255.1 Solirubrobacteraceae bacterium
CCGGTTGGCCGCGGGACCGCCGACGGGCCGCGGGGCGCCGGCCAGTTCCGGAAATCGGGGGTGGCGGTGGCGGTCGGGGTCGTCGTCGGGGTGGGTGGTCACGCCGCCGGCCGCGTTCGGTCAGGCAGCGGGGCGGCGGGTCAACACCCCCAGCGCGGCGCCACCGCACTCGACGGCTTATCACCGGAAGCGTTCAAGTGTCGTCGAAAACGGGGCAACTCCACTTGTCGAGAGTGCTGTAGGGGCGACGAAGGGGGAGCTGGCCCTCGGCGCTGGTGACTTCGGCTTCGACCGGATGGTTAGCTGAGAACCTGCTAGCACTCCGATGGGTCGCGTGCCTGGATTCCGCGCGATGCGGGGAACACACCGCGATCGCGCCGAGATGCACGTGCGCCGATCGATGCAGGTGTTGGAGGCGCCTTGTGGTTACGGGACTCCGAGGTACTGCCGAAGTGCCTTTCGGATCACCGAGGACGTGGTCTCGTGGTCATGCTCAGCGCGCGTCGTGAGCGCCTCCCACAGCTCAGGTCCGAGCCGGACCGATTCGACGCTCGCTGCGGCCGATCCGATCGGCGGGCGCGCGTCATCGAACGGCGAGCCAGCGTGCGGTGGTCTATGGTTGTCCGCTGCAACGGACGCCGACCGGGACGACAGTGGACAGCAACCAAGGGTGCCTGTGAGCAGGGACGCCGCATGCTCGTCGCGCTGAGGACCCGCCGCTGGCGAGGGTCGGTGTCGGCGCATCGTGGTGCGGTTGCATTCCTCTTCGCCAGCGCTCTGCTCAACGTCTCAAACCTCGCGTTTCACCTGGTGGTCTCGCGGATCATCGGACCAGGCCGGTATGGTGCCCTCTCGGCGCTGGTAGTCGTGACCGGGCTCTTGGCGATCCCGCTCGGCGCGCTCCAGACCGCGAGCACGCACGCCCAGGCCGGGGCCCCGGCGGGGTCCGATGCCCGGCGACTGGTGCGTGCCGGCTTTCTCCTTGGCGCAGCCGTGCTGGTTGTTGGGGTGGCGTGCGCCCCGTCGCTCGCGGGCATTTTGCACTTGCGCTCGCCTGTATCTGCGCTGCTGTTGGCGGCGTGGCTTGGGTTGAGCGTCGCCGCAGCCGTTCCGACCGGGCTCCTGTTCGGTCAGGGGCGCTTCGCGGCGGCAGGCGTCTCGCTGCTCGCCGGCGGTGGGGTCGTACGACTGATCGCCGGAGCCGTGCTGTCGGGGCCGATGGGCGTAGCCGGCGGCATGCTCGCAACGGCGATCGGCGCCGGCGTGACGCTCGTGATTGTGCTGTGTGCAATCCGCGGGCAGCTCGTCGCGCCTTCGGATCCACCGCTGCGGATGTCGCGTACGATCGGGGCGCTGTCGTTGGCGGCGCTCGTCGGGCTGGCGCTGCTGACCGGGCTTGACACGATTCTCGCCCGGAACCTGATGAGCTCCGTCCAGTCGGGCGTCTACGCCTCGGCTGCGGTGGCCGGCCGGATCGCCCTGTTTGCGCCAGGCGCGATCGCCCTGGTGGCGTTCCCGCACTTCGCCGAGGCCTACAAGCGAGATGCGGACGACGCACGGCTGCTCGGCTGGTCACTTGGTCTGATCGTCGTGATCGGTGCCGGAGCGACGGCGGTCCTGTCCGCGGCGCCCGGCCTCGTGATCTCCTTGATGTTCGGCTCGCGGTACGCGGACGCGGCGTCGCTGGTTGCCCTGCTCGCGGTCGAGGGAGCGGCACTGGGTGTACTCAGCCTGCTGATCTACTACCTAATCT
>JBAPXO010000502.1:0-1814 GCA_049284255.1 Solirubrobacteraceae bacterium
CTCCGTGATCGCATGAGCCCACGGCCGAGCGGCCTCCAGCTTCCTGTTCCACTGTATGTCCAGTCGCGGAGCATCCGGCATGGCAGCACCGAAGTTCTGGCCCGGCTCGCTCGAGGCGAGGATGTCGATCCAAGCGAGTACACGTTCCGAACCTCCACCCTCATCGAGACCGCAGCCGCTGACCTCGATTGGCTGAACAAGGGCGTGTTCGTGAGCGTCGGCGGACGCCAGCCGACCGGTGTGGTCTACGAGACTTACCTCGTCCAATGACCGCGCCGGTCGCGATCATCACCGGCGCATCGCGGGGGATCGGGGCAGGCCTCGTAAACGGCTACCGTCGCGCCGGATACGCCGTCGTCGGGGTCGCGCTCTCACTCCCCCCCTCCGACGACAACGCTTACGTGACGATCGCCGGCGATGTCGCTGAAGCGCAAACGGCCCGGTCTGCGATCGGCCAGGCCCTCGACCGCTTCGGGCGCATCGACACGCTGATCAACAACGCCGGTATCTACATCGGCAAACCATTCACTCAGTACACGCTCGAGGACTACGCCGCGATCACCGCCGTGAACCTGACCGGGTTCTTCCACATCACCCAGCTGGCGATCGAGCACATGGCCGGGCAGGGCCGGGGGCACGTCGTCAACATCTCGACCTCCCTGGTCGACCACGCGGACAGCAAGCGCCCGTCCGTCCTCCCCGCCCTCACCAAAGGGGGGCTGGTCGCGGCCACCCGTTCCCTGGCGATCGAGTACGCCTCACATGGCGTCCGCGTGAACGCCGTATCGCTCGGCGTCATCAAGACACCTGACCACGACCCTGCGTCCTACAAGGACTTGGCGTCACTTCACCCGCTGGGCCGCGTCGGCGAAGTCAGCGACGTCGTCGACGCAATTCTCTACCTCGAGCGAGCATCGTTCGTCACCGGCGAGACGCTGCACGTCGACGGTGGCCAGGCAGCGGGGGGCTAACACGTCGTCGCTGCGCCACAGGGGTAGCTTTAGGTTTGTGACCTACCTCGAGCGTTCGGTCGCCTCGCCATTGGTGGCGTGCACGTGGGAGCAGACCACGACGGCCGCGCATGTGCAGCGCATCGTGCCGGACGGGTGCGTGGATCTGATCTGGTCGGGCGCACGCCTTGAGATAGCGGGGCCCGACACCGGACCCCGGCTCGCCTCGCTCACGCCGGGATCGCGGCTAGTTGGCGTACGGCTGCGACCAGGCGCGGCCGGAGTCGTTCTGGGAGCGCCAGCGTGGGAGGTGCGCGATGTCTCCGCAGATGCCGGCGCCGTGCTCGGAGGAGACGTGGCCTCGGCGCTGCTGGAAGCCCTGGCCGCGGGCCAGGATCCACATGCGCTGCTTCGGGGCGCCGTCGAGTCTCGCGGGGTCGGCGCGCCGGATCCGCTCGTCGTTGCCGCGGTCACGGCACTGGGAAGGCCACGTGCGCGCGTGAGCGCGGTCGCCTCCGAGCTTGGGGTGAGCGCCCGGCAGATGCAGCGCCGCATCGGTGATGCCGTCGGGTACGGGCCGAAGATCCTTCAGCGCGTGCTGCGCTTCCGGCGCCTGCAGGCGCTCCCGCCGGCACCGCTGGTCGAGCTGGCCCTCGACGCCGGCTATGCAGACCAAGCGCACATGACCGCCGAGGTCACCGAACTCGCCGGCGTTCCCCCTGTCCGATTTCTCAAAGATCGCACGCTCACCGCCGCGTAGCGTGTCGGGCATGGCGATCGATCACGCCGCCGCCGAGAACTTCATCTGGTCCGCCGCTCGCCTGGTCGACCGCCACCGCTACAGCATGCTGTTCAAAGGCGGGC
>JBAPXO010000503.1:0-2897 GCA_049284255.1 Solirubrobacteraceae bacterium
CCGCGAGGCCCTCGAGGCCGAGGATCTCGACCAGATGCTCGAGGCTCACAATGCCCGGCGCCGCCGCCGTGGTGAGGCGGAGGTGACGGTCGCCGACCTCGAGCATCGCGTAGCCAGCGACTTCGCTGAGCAGCAGCGCCGGCGCGAGTCTTACATGGCCGATCGCGAGCTCGACCAGCTGCTGGAGGCCACCAACGCTCGCCGGCGCGCTCGGGGGCTGCCCGAGCGCACGCTCGAAGAGGTAAAGCGCGAGTTCGGATCCGGCGCCCAGCCGGAACGCTGAGGGTCCGGGCGGCGTGGCGCGCTGCCTGATCGTGGGCTGCGGTTGCCGTGGCCTCGAGCTCACCAGGCGCTTGCGCGCCGAGGGCCACGCGGTGCGAGGCACGACCCGCCGGCCCCAGCGCGCCTCCGAGATCGAGGCCGCCGGAGCCGAGGCCTTCGTGGGCGACCCTGACCGGGTGGCGACGCTTGCTCCCGCGCTCGCCCACGTCGGCGTCGCCTGCCTGCTGCTGGGCTCGGCCACCGGCACCCAAGAGCAGCTGGCGGCGCTTCACGGCACGCGGCTCGAGATGCTCCTGGAGCGGATGCTCGATACCACGGTGCGGGGCATCGTCTACGAGGAGGTGGGGTCGGTCGATCCGGGCCTACTGCGCGAGGGCGCCGCCCGAGTGCGTCATGCCTGCGAGCGGTCGCTGATCCCCTACGTCCTGCTCGATGCCGACCCCGCCGATCGAGGGGCGTGGCCTGATGCCGCTGCCGCTGCCGTCGGACACGCGCTGATCGACCGGGATCAATTCGCCGGCTGAGAGGCCAGGCTTAGAGCAACGGGCCGATCCTGTCAAAGAGATCGGCGAGGATGCGCGCGGTGGCGCCCCAGATCAGGTCGTCGCCGACGACGTAAGTGTCGGTGCGGATTGGGATGCCACGGCGCAGGAGCCGCCGGCGAGCGTAGCCGGCGAGCACGTCGGGCAGGGAGAGCTCGAGCACAGAGGCCACCTCGCGGGGGCTGAGCTCCCAGGCGCGGCCGGCGTCGATCAGCCCCACGAAGGGATAGACGGCATACCCGGTGGCGATCGTCGGCGTGGGCTGCAGTGCGCCGAGTACCTCGACGGCCGTCCCGGGCAGCCCGATCTCCTCCTCGGCCTCACGTAGCGCCGTGGCCAGCAGGTCGAGGTCGGTGTCATCGCGGCGACCGCCCGGGAACGAGATCTCGCCCGGATGGCGGCGCAGGTCCTCGCGACGTTTGGTGAACACGGCGTGCAGCTGGCCCGCCTGGACGTAGAGAGCCACGAGCACGCCGGCGTCGGTGCGACCGCGGACGTCGAGCGCGCTCGCCGCCTCGGGCGCGAGCAGGACCGCGCGCAACTGCTCCTGGAGGCCGGCGGGCTCGCCCGGCATCTCAGGCCAGCGGGTTGAAGAGCAGCCCGGTCGGGACCTTGGGAAAGAAGTAGGTCGACTTGGGCGGCATGCTCTCGCCGGACTCCGCGACTTCCCGGACGCGCTCGATCGGCGTCGGCGCCATGAAGAACGCCGCGTCGTAGGCAGCCCTGTCGACCAGCTGAAGCGCCTGCTCGAAGTCCCGCGCATACCCCAGACCGTTGAGGTGGTCGATGTCGTCGTCGGTCATCCCGAGTGCGTCCTTGAGGATCAGCGCCTCGAGGACGGCCGTGTCCAGGCGCCGGTAAGGCTCGGAGCGGTCCGGGAGCGCCCGATCGGCGACCGCCGGGTCCTTGAGGGTGAGCATCGATGGCTGACCGGAACGCGAGTCCAGATAGCCGATGCGAACCTCGTCGCTCGCCGGCGGGACGAGCGCTTCGCGGTTCTCGAGCTTGCGGATGTCGAAGTCGCGCTGCAGGGTCTCGCCCAGCGCCTCGTGCTGGGCGGGATCGAGATTGCGCACCAGCCGGTGAGTGGGAAACACCGTCAGGCCTGGGTCCTGGAGGGCCACCAAGCACATGAGGACGAAGCGGTGCGGACCCTCGCCGCCGATCTCCTCGGCGTAGACGCGGGCGGTCTCGTAGCGGTGGTGGCCGTCGGCGATCAGCAGCTCGGTATCGGCGAGCACGTCCTCGAAGACCGCCAGTGCCTCGGGTTCGGTGACCCGCCACAGGCGGTTGATCGTGCCGTCGTCGTCGACGGTCTGCGCCCATGGGTCCTCGTCGGTGGCCAGGGCGTCGCGGGCGAGGTCGGACTGATCCGAGTAGAGCGAGAAGATCGGAGAAAGGTTGGCGCGAGTGGCGCGCGTCAGGCGCAGCCGGTCCTCCTTGGGGCCCGGATGGGTGCGCTCGTGGGGACGGATCCGCCCCGCTCCGTACTCCTCCACGCGCACGCGCGCGAAGCAGCCTTGCCGGGTGCGAAGGCGGCCGTCTGGTCCCGTGTACTCCTGGGCGAGCGTCCACAGCGCGGGCTGGTCATCCTGCACGACCACGCCCTCGGCGCGCCACTCGTCGAGGATGCGGGCCGCGTTGTCGTAACGATCATCGCCCCCCTCGGGAAGGTCGATGGCGACGACGTTGTAGGGCGATCGCGCCTGAAGGGCCGCCCGCTCGGCGTCATCGATCACGTCGTAAGGCGGAGAGACCACGTCCTGGAGCCCATCGGTCCGGGCGGGGTCGTAGTGCAGCGCGCGTAGGGGCTCGATCTCGGCCATAGGCGGGTCGGAGGCTAGCGGCTGGCGCGCTCGTGAATCCGTCCGGTCCCCATGCGAACATACGTTCCGGTAATGGCATACCCGGACTACCTCAGATTGCGGGCGCGCGAGCTCCGCATCACCCGGCGGTTGTCGATCGACGAGCTTGTGGAGCGTCTCGCCTTACCGCGGACGACGATCTATGAGTGGGTCCGGGACTTGCCGCTCGGACGACCTCGCTCCAACCCGGGGCAGGCGAAGGGAACGG
>JBAPXO010000504.1:0-3378 GCA_049284255.1 Solirubrobacteraceae bacterium
ACTAGGCGTTGCGGAAGCTCGTGAGCGTGCGCCTTTGCGCTCGCCGGCCGCGACTGACCTGCCGGGCCAGGACTCCAACCTCCCGCACCTTCCCCCGCTGCGCTTTGACCAGGCCGTCGCGGCGCGCGCCAGACAACACGTACCAAGTGTTGCGGCCGATGCGAAACGGCTTGTCGTGACGGAGGCGGCGAGCGACGCTCTTGACGCGCGCCCCCGGACGGATGCCGCCGAGGACGTAATGCTTGTTGGCGGTTAGTGCCAGGACGATCCTGTTCTTCACGTGGCGTCTGGTCGCGCGCGAGAGCGCTCGCAGCAACTTCGAGGATGGGTAGCCGACCCTGATACCGGGGCCGTTGGCCAGGCAGAAGACGTCCATATCGTTACGTGTCACCCGGAACTGCCTGAGGGTCCGGCGAGCACGCGCCCTCGTGAAGCCGAGCTTCAGCGGCCCCAGGCTGAGTCCGCTGAGCCGGCCGGTTGGCGCCGGGCACCGCGCGCCGTTTGCGCCGGCTCCCTCTCCGGCGGCGGACCCGATGCCGTGCGCGGTGAGCCAGTTGACGACGTAGTCGACCCACTGCGGCAATGAACGGTGGACCATGAAGAGGTGGGCCGTGTTGGGGAGCAGCAGCTGGGAGACGTCGCAGCCGCAGTGCGCCTTGAAGTACGCGTAGTCGGCCTGCGCGGATGACGGCGGATCGGTGGTGTCCTGATCCCCGGAGGTGAGCAGCACCGGGATGGACGGGCCGATCTGCCCGATGTAGGTGTCGTTTTGCGCGTACATCGCCGGAAGGTCGGTGATCTCGCCGAAGGGCGAATCGAGGTATGGCGGCGTACACGCGATCTGGGCGGCGTAGGCCACGACGCCCGGCGTGTAGGTGTTGAACGCGTAGCAGTCGCTCTGGCTCTGGAAGAACTGGAAGTAGTCGGGGTGCGCGGGGTCGGGGTTGAACCCGCCGCCCTGGGAGTTACCGCCGAGCGGGCTCGACGCCGACCCGCCGGCCGAGCCCGAGATGTCCGCTTCCACCATCGCGGCCACATCGTGATACTCGCCGGGATAGCCGGCGACGACCCATCCGCCGGCGCTGTGGCCGATCACGACCACCCGCTGGCTGTGGGTGGCATTTATCGGCGAAGTTGTCGAGCAGCTCGAACCCGCGCCTGCCCGGTAGTTGCCGGCCTTCACGTCGCTGACGACGTCGTGGAGCATCGCCCGGTGGGCCTGGGTGGTGAGCGTGTATCCCCCACCGGGTTGCGAGAAGTAGCTGCTCTGGGCGTAGCCGAGCCGGTCGTAGGAGTAGACGACGTAGCCGGCGCTGGCCAGCGCCCGCGCCGCCGACCACGTCGGCGAGAAGTCCCAATCCTCGGTGGAGGACGCGATCCCGTGCACGAGCACGATGGCGGGCGTCGAAGAGGTGACCGTCCCGTCGGTGAAGCGTTGCCCGTATAGGACGCTCTGTCCTTCGGCGGGATTTGTCACCGGAAGGCATATCGAGCTCACCTTCATCTGCGAGTTGAAGACCATCCTTGGCGCAGCGGCGGTTCCGGTGACCGGGAGGACAAAGGCGGCCTGCGCTGAGGCGGAGACGAGCGCCGTGCTCGCCACGATGAGCAGGACCACCGTCAATCGGCGCGCCGCCCGGCTTGCGCCGGCCCGCCTCCCCCAGCCTCGAGCGATGGCCCGTTGGTTTGTCCGTGGCAAATTCGGTCCCCGCACGCTGAGTACTGAGTTCTACCTGACCGTGCTCCGTGGGAGCACCAGTTGACGGACCCTCCCCATGTGGGGCCGCCCTGTCTTCCGGCTTGTGGACCACTTGGCTGGGGATGCCAAACCTGCGCCAATACTCCCGGAATCGACCACGGCCTGTTCAGAATTGCCATCTCGTGCCGATAGACACAAGTAGGCACGTCGCGCTTCATGGCCCGTGCTCTTTTTCGAATGCCCGTCCCCCGCTTTCAAGCGCCCAAGTGGCTGCTCCTCACCGCGCTCCTCGCGCTGACCGTCCCCGGCGCTGCCCTCGGCGCGGCCTCGCCGCACTCCAGTCGTCAGCCGGTCTCGGCGCTCGGGGCGTTGTCACAGCTCTCAGGGAAGAACGGGTGTGTGGCCGGCGCCGCCAAGCCCCGGGCCGGCTGCCGGCGCGTACGGGCACTGTCTGGCCCGGCTCCCCTTCTCGGCTCCCACGCCATCGCGATCAGCCCCGACGGCAGGAACGTGTACGTGGCGTCGTCGAAGAGCAACGCGATTGCGGTCTTCACGCGGAGCGCGCGTACCGGCGCGCTCACCCAACGCTCTGGCCGCGCCGGATGTATCGCCGCTCGCGGTGGTGGGGGCTGCGCCCGGGGGATCGGACTCGGCGCCCCGAATTCCGTCGCCGTCAGCCCAGATGGGAGGAACGTGTACGCGACTTCCCTGGTCAGCCGGGCAGTCGTCATCCTTCGCCGGAATCGCAGGACTGGAGCGCTTACGCAGCTCGGCACCGGAAGCGGCTGCATCGCCGACTCCGCAACCCCCGGCTGCACCACGGGCCGCGCGCTCGACGGTCCCGACATCGTCGCCGTCAGCCCCGACGGCAAGAGCGTCTACGTTGGCGCGTTCGCCGGGAGCGCGCTCGCGGTCTTCTCACGCAACCCGTCCACGGGCGCTCTGACACAACCGACTGACGCCACCGGCTGCTTTGTCAACACGCCGACGTCGGGCTGCACCACCGCTCTCGCGCTGGGTAGCCCGGAAGGCGTCACGGTCAGTGGCGACGGAAAGAACGTCTACGTGGCCGCCCCGGGAAGCGACGCCCTTGACACCTTCGCCCGCAACACCTCCAATGGCACATTGACCCAGGCGACCGACGGCACCGGCTGCATCTCCTCGAGCGCGGTCGCCGGCTGCACGCTCGGGATCCAGATGGCCGGTGCGGATGCGGTCGTCGTCAGCCCGAACGACGGCGACATCTACGTGACCTCCCTGGTGAGCAATACGGTGACGGCGTTCACACGGACGTCGACCGGCCAGCCGGTGCAGCTGACCGGGACCTCGGCCTGCAACATCAACGTCCTCGCCGTCGGTTGCTCGCTCGTGCGCCAGCTGAACGGCGCCGAAGGGCTCGCCGTCTCGCCTGACGGCGCCAACCTGTATGCGGTCGCGTACACCTCGGGCGCGCTCGATGTCTTCAACCGCAACTCGGGTTCGGGCGCGGTGACCCAGAAGTCACGCGCCCCGGGATGCCTGGTTGGAAGCGCGACGCCGGGCTGCACGCCCGCCCGCGCACTGCACGGGGCGAGCTCGATCGTCGTCAGCCCCGACGGCAGAAACGTGTACGCGGCGGCCTTCAAGAGCAACGCCGTCGCGGTCTTCAAGCGCGTCACGAAATCGATGACGCGCTGACC
>JBAPXO010000505.1:0-3364 GCA_049284255.1 Solirubrobacteraceae bacterium
GGTTGTAGGTGAAGGAGTCGTAGTTGTCGAGAACGAAGACCATAAAAAAGGGAGCGATAGGATCGCTCCCTTTTAGTGTACCGGTCCCGATTACCCTGTGCGATCACGCAGGAATGGTGATGGTCTGGCCTGCCTGGATCTTGTTCGCGTCTGCGATGCCGTTGGCGGAGGCGATCTTCTGATACTTGTTGGCGTCGCCGTAAAAGTGTTTGCTGACCTTCGAGAGGTTGTCGCCGGACTGGATGGTGTGATCGCCGCCAATCGACGAGCCACCGGCGAACCGCTCACCGGCCCGGCGCTGATCACCTGGGCCGGGGTCGGCGGGGTGCTGGCGACCTTCGGCCAGCCCTTGAACCCGACCACGGCGCTGCCCAGCACGAACAGGAGGGCGGCGCCGACCACGATCGATCCCGCAGTCCCCAGCCCGGCTATGTAGGCACGAGTCGCCTGCACTAAAGAACCTCATCGGCAGATGGACCGCCGGTTTTTAGGACTTTGGATGCTCCCAAAGTCATCGGCGTCCTTCAAGCATCGCTTATCCAGTCGGTCAACATTGAGACCATGCCCGCCCCCCGGTCATTCGGTCGCGATCCCGGCCTCCAGGCCAGGATGCTGTTGACGATCTTCCTCCTTGGTCTCGTGTACGTCGTGCTGATCGCCGTGCTCGTGGCCGCCGGCGTGGGCGTGGTCGGCGTCGCGGTCATCGCCGGCGTGCTCTTCCTGGTGCAGTACTTCACCTCCGACAAGATCGCCCTGGCTTCCATGGGCGCGCACGAGGTGACCCCCGAGGAGGCTCCGGAGCTTCACGCCACGATCGAACGCCTCTGCATCCAGGCCAACCTGCCAAAGCCCCGGGTGGCGATCGCGCAGACGCCGATGCCCAACGCGTTCGCGGTCGGTCGCTCGCCGAGCACGGCGACCGTGTGCGCGACCACTGGGCTGCTCGAGTTGCTCAACGAGGCCGAGCTCGAGGGCGTGCTCGCGCACGAGCTCACCCACGTCCAGAACCGCGACGTGATGCTGATGACGATCGCCAGCTTCTTCGCCTCGATCGCCGCCTTCATCATCCAGATGGGGTTCTTCCTCGGCGGTGGCTATGACAACGACGACGACGGCCCGAGCATGGCCGTGGTGGTGATCGTCTCCGGGCTCGTGTACGTCGTCTCCTTCGTGCTCCTGCAGGCGCTGTCGCGTTACCGCGAGTTCGGCGCCGATCGCGGGTCGGCGATCATCACCGGACGCCCGAGCGCACTGAGCTCGGCGCTGCTGAAGATCAGCGGCGAGATGGACCAGATCCCCCAGCGCGACCTGCGCGCCGCATCGGGCGAGCTGGCGGCCTTCTACATCTTTCCGCCCCGGGCCAAGCAGTCGATCGCCAGCCTGTTCGCGACTCACCCGCCACTCGAGGCTCGCCTCAACGCGCTGGCGCGGCTCGAGTCTCAGCTCCAGGGAACCGCGGTTCACTGATCCGCACGGCCGTGCCACGATAGGCCGAGCGTGGGGTTCCTGGACGTCCTGACCGGTAGACGCAAGCTCGCCAAGCCCGCTGCCGATCGTCTGTTTGCGATCAGCACCGCCTACGTGACGCTCGAGTCGCAGCTGGAGATCGCCAGCCGCGAGACGGCGGCGATCGTCTTTCAGTCGTTGGCCACCGCCGACTTCACCGCGATCGTGCGCGACATGGAGGAGGTCGTGCGTGCCACCGCCAAGGACAGCGGCACCCAGGTGCAGACGTCCGAGGACAGCTACGGCTTCAGCTGGCTGATCCTTCGGGGCAATGACTTCGACGAGCTGGTCGTGGGCATCAACGCCGTGTCGGGAGCGCTCGAGGCCGGCGGCTACGGCGAGCGCATCCTGTGCGCGGTCTTCGCCTTCCAGGACTCCCGGCGCCGCCCTCTGTACTGGATCTACAACTACAAGCGCGGGGCCTTCTACCCGTTCGTTCCCGCAACCGGCCCGCAGCAGCGCGACAACGAGCGCGAACTTGTGCTCAAGGCACAGCTCGCCAAGGAGCTACCGGTCGAGTCAGACCTGCAGCGCTGGTTTCCCCTCTGGGGAATTCCGATCTAGAACGCGTAAAGCGCCGATAAGCGCCGGCCCCTCATCCGCCGCGGCTTACGCTACCCTCAACGGCTTGGCTGCTGCGAGCCTGTCCAGTCAGCCGTGTCCTATGAGCAGCGCCAACCGTGGCGAGCGCGAGCCATGTACAACGGACCAAGGGAGATACCTTGCGCACTTTGATTCTCGGCGGAGACGGCTTCTGTGGGTGGCCGACGTCCTTGCACCTTTCGGCCTGTGGCCATGAAGTCGCCATCGTTGACAATCTCGCGCGTCGTAACGCCGACGTCGAGCTCGAGGCCGACTCGCTGACTCCGATCCGTCCGCTCGGCACCCGCCTGGCGGCGTGGCGCGAGCTGACCGGACGCGACATCCCCTTCTACCGCCTCGACGTCTCCCAGGACTATCAGGAGCTGCTGGACCTGCTGATCGAGTGGCAGCCCGACGCCGTCGTGCACTTCGCCGAGCAGCGCGCCGCCCCGTATTCGATGAAGAGTTCGTGGCATAAGCGCTACACGGTCAACAACAACGTCAACGCGACTCACAATCTTCTGGCCGGGCTCGTCGAGGCTGAGCTTGACACCCATGTCGTGCATCTCGGGACGATGGGTGTCTATGGGTATGGGACGGCCGGGGTGAAGATTCCTGAGGGTTACCTGCGCGTGCGGATCGATACCGACGAGGGCACCGAGGTCGAGCAGGAGATCCTGTACCCGGTCAACCCCGGCAGCGTCTACCACATGACCAAGACCCAGGATCAGCTCCTGTTCGCGTTCTACAACAAGAACGACGGTCAGATGGTCACCGACCTGCACCAGGGCATCGTGTGGGGGACCCAGACCGCCGAGACCCGGATGGACGAGCGCCTGATCAATCGCTTTGACTACGACGGCGACTATGGGACGGTTCTGAACCGCTTCCTGATGCAAGCCGCCGTCGGGTACCCCCTGACCGTGCACGGCACCGGCGGCCAGACGCGCGCCTTCATTCACATTCAGGACACCGTCCGATGTATTCAGCTGGCGATCGAGAACCCGCCGGAGCCCGGCGACCGGGTCCGCGTGTTCAACCAGATGACCGAGTGTCACCGAGTGGTCGAGCTCGCCAAGCTCGTCGCGAGCATGACTGACGCCGAGATCGACTTCGTGGAGAACCCGCGTAAGGAGGCGGCCGAGAACGAGCTGTTCGTCGAGAACCGCCAGCTGCTCGAGCTCGGTCTGAACCCGATCCGCCTGCAGGACGACCTGATCTCCGAGGTCACCGAGATCGCGCGCGCCTACGCCTTCCGGTGCGACCGGTCCAAGAT
>JBAPXO010000506.1:0-4485 GCA_049284255.1 Solirubrobacteraceae bacterium
CGGGTGCGCTGGGCTTGCTCGGCTTCGAGCTCGTCGGTCTGCAGATCGTCTCCGGGTTGCCTGAGGGCCCGCGCCACCTCGTGCTCGATGGTTGCTGCGTGGTCACGAAGCACCGAGTCAGCGGGGATGTAGAGCCAGCTCGGGTGTGGCGGTCGCGCCGGCAGCGTGCGCACGAAGCGTCCGACGATCTGGCGGAAGATGAGCGGGGTCTTGGCTGCGGTCGCGTAGACCCCGACGCGGAGCCGGGGGATGTCGACGCCCTCGGAGACCATGTTGACGGCAACGATCCAGGGATCGGTGGAGTTGGTGAAGGCGGTCAATTTGGCGGCGGCGCGCGGCTCGGCGTGCAGGACCACGAGCGGCACCCGCCCGGTGGCCTCGCGCAGGAGCTTGGCGATCCGGCGGGCGTGCTCGGAGTCGGCCGCGACCACGAGACCGCCGGCGTCGCGATGCCCCTCCTGGCGGATCGCCCGTAGCTTGGTGTCGGCTTCACGCAAGATCCGCTGGAGTCCGTCGGGCAGCTCGGTTGAGATCGCGGTCCGGTAGCGGCGGCTGGCCTCACGGGTGGAGAGGACGGTCTCGAAGCTCGACTCGATCACGTCATCGCCGCTGCGCCACGACAGCGTTCCGTCGTAGGCGACGAAGCACACTGGCCGGCAGACACCGTCGGCGACGGCCTCGGCATAGGTGTAGGTGGAGTCGGGCTCGGCGAGGCCATAGGCGTCGTAGCTGACCCCGGGGATCGGAGTGGCGTCGGAGCGAAACGGGGTGCCCGACAGCAGCAGCCACCGCTGGCTTGCGGCGAAGGCCTTGGAGAAGGCCACGCCCCAGGTCAGATCCTCGCCCAGGTGATGCGCCTCGTCGGCGATGATCAGTGTGCGGCGGGGTAGGGATCGGGCCCAGCGGACGGGCGCCTTGGCGATGCGCGCATAGGTGACCGCGACGCCATGAAAGCCAGCCGGTGGTCGGGGTGAGTCGGCATCGGGAGCGAGGTCGATGCCGAGCGCGTCGGCGGCGCGTGCCCACTGGCGGGTGAGGGGAGCGGTCGGGCAGGTCACCACGACCGCACTCACGGTTGCAGCCGCCAGCTGCTCGCGGGCGAACTCGAGGGCCGGACGCGTCTTCCCGGCTCCCGGTGCGGCCGAGAGCAGGAACGGACCGTCGCTCCAATCCGCCATGGCCGTCAGCGCCCGGCTCTGCCAGATCCGCAACGGCGAACGGTTGGAGCGGGTGCGAGGAGGGGCCACGGGTCGGGCATCGTGAAGGACGGCCCGGACGAAATGGGGGGTGCAAGCGGTCTTGGGTTGCGCCTGCGTTCACGTCCGCCGCCTATGCGAACATGTGTTCGTGATCGTCTGCGTACTGATCCCGCGCTTTGCCCTCAGCACCGCCCTCGGCGACCGGCGCGAGATGCTGCAGGGGCCGGTGGCGCTGGCCCCCGAGCCCGGCGCCGGTGCAGCTGGGAGCGGCCAGAAGGTGGGCGAAGTGTCGCTCGCCGCCGAGGCGTTCGGGATCCATCCTGGCATGCGTTTGGGGGAGGCGCTCGCTCGCTGTCCACAGCTGACGCTCGTACCGCCAGATCCCGCGGGCGTAGCTGACTTATGGGAGCGGCTCTTGGTGCGCCTGGAGTCAGTGGGTGCCGCGGTCGAGCCCGAGCGACCGGGGCTCGTGTGCTTTGACAGCCGGGGACTGCTGGCGCTGCATGGTGGGATCGAGGGGGTGCTGACGGCGGCCCGGCGGGCGTTGCGCGTTCCGGCCCGCTTCGGCGTGGCGCCGTCGCGTTTTGCGGCGGTGGCGGCGGCAACCCGGGCGCGGGCGCGCCGTCCGGAGATCGTCGACGGGCGTCGGGGCGCGGTGGGAGCGGGTTCGGGCCAGCGCGATCCGGATGCGCGTCGGGATCCGGCTGCACGTCGGGATCCGGATGCGCGTCGGGATCCGGCGGCCGAGCGCGAGGTCTCCCGGGCCTACCTGGCCTCTCTGCCGGTCACCCTGCTGCGGGCTCGCCCGGCCCTCGCCGACCTGCCCGAGGCGCTCGAGCGGCTGGGGGTGAAGACGCTCGGCGAATTGGCCGCCCTATCGACGACGGCGCTTGCCGATCGGTTCGGAAGACTCGGCCTGATCGCGCACGAGCTTGCTCGCGGCGGTGACAGTGCGCTTGCGCCACGACCGGCCAGTGAGTTCTTACGCGAGGCGCTGGAGCTGCCCGAGGCCGCATCCGGCATCCAGCTTGAGCGTGGTCTCGGCCTGCTCATCGACCGGCTGCTGGCTCGCCGCGAGCGGCGGGGACGAACGCTGCGGGCGGTCGTGATCTCGGCCGTGCTCATCGAGCAGGGCGGAACCTGGCGCGAGCAGGTTGTGTTCCGGGAGGCGCTCGCCGATCCGGTGCGAATGCGGCTGGCGCTTGCGCCGCGCCTGGCTCTGCTCCCGGCGCCGGCTGAGGTGCTGAGGCTCTCGGTGGAGCGCTTTGGCCCGTTCGCCAGCGATCAGCGCGCCCTGCTCGACGATCCCGCGGCGGCGCGGGCGGCACGCCTGCGCGAGGCGATCCGTCAGGCTCGGGCGGCGGCCGGGCCCGATGCCGCGCTGCGAGTGCTCGAGGTCGACCCCGACTCGCGCTTTCCCGAACGCCGCGCGGTGCTGACTCCGTTTGAGGGGTGACGGAACGGTGGAGCGGACACAGGGGACGCGAGCGGCCGGACCTCGCCGCTTGTCGGTTCCGCGCCGGGTAGCCGTCCGCGTCGACGACGACGGTCAGCCCCTGATCGTCGACGGCCGCGAAGTGGATGCCGTTCGCGAATCGTGGCTGATCGAGGATCGCTGGTGGACGGAGCGACCGCTGCGCCGGCGCTACTGGGAGATCGTGACCACCTGCGGGCGCGACGAGATCGTCTTCCACGATCTGATCAGCGGGAGGTGGTGGCGCCAGCGGTGACTTTTAGATGACATCCGCGGTGTCCTGCGCGACCTGCGTGCCGCGGCCCCTGCGACCTGCGTGCCGCGGCCCCTGCGACCTGCGTGCGCCGGCCCGAGTCCCAGGCGCGGCGTAGACTCAAACCGCGATGGCAGAGCGCACCGAGTACACCGATCCCGGCCAGGTGGCGATCGGGACCTGGAGCGGCGGGCGCTTCATGCACTTCGGCGAGGGCATCGACGACGATCGCTTCCTGGCGCTGATCACGCCCGACGACACGATCTCCACCGTGATCACCGCCGACGTCTACGGCACCGGGGACGCCGACCGGATGCTCGGGCGCGCGATCGCCGGGCGCCCCCGCGACGGGATGTGCATCGTCGGAGCGATCGGTCACGACTTCTACGAGGGCGAGCGAAACGGTGCCAAGGGCTTCCCGCGCTTCACCGACCCCAGCCTGCGCCGGCCGGAGGGCTATGCCGACTACCTGCGGATGGCGACCGAGCGCAGCCTCGAGCGCTGCGGAATCGACAGCTTCGACCTCCTGCTCCTGCACAACCCCGATCGCACCGGCTACACCAGCTCGGCCGTCTGGGAGGCGATGGCCGGCCTGCGTGAGAGCGGGCTGACCAGGCTGATCGGCGTCGCCCCCGGTCCCGCCAACGGCTTCACCGTCGACGTGATCGATTGCCTGGAGCGCTTCGGGTCGCTGATCGACTGGGGGATGATCATCCTCAACCCACTCGAGCCCTGGCCCGGAGAGCTCTGCCTCGGCGCCGCGGCCGCCGCCGACGTGAAGCTGATCACGCGCGTGGTCGACTACGGCGGCCTGTTCTTCGACGACCTCGTTCCCGGCCAGCCGCTGGCGCGCGGGGACCATCGCGGCTTTCGGCCCCCAGGCTGGATCGAGGCCGGACGCGAGCGGCTTGACGCGATCCGCCCATTCGCCCAGCGCGCCGACCTCAGCCTGATCCAGCTCGCCTGCCAATGGAATCTCGCCCATGGTCCCGTGGCGTGCACGGCGCCCACCCTGATCCAGGAGATCGGCGCGCAAGCCCGCTCGATCGAGGACAAGCGCGCCGAGCTGGCCGCGCTCCCCGTCGATCTCCGGCTCACCGAGGCGGACGTCGCCGCCATCCGCGAGCTCGGCGACAACACCGGGAGCATGCTGCTCAAGGGCGCCAGCCCGCAGCACTCCGGCGACGAGCAGCCCGACCGCTGGAGCCTTGACGAGCGACTGGCCTCGGTCGCCGCGCGCTGGCAGATCGAGCCCGAGCGCGATCTCATCCAGCGGGTGGCCGCGTGAGCTTTCCGCTTACCGGCACCTGTAACTGCGGCGCCGTTCGCTTTGTGGTTTCAGCGCCGTTTGAATCCTCGAGCTACTGCCACTGCACCCGCTGCCAGCGCCGTACGGGAACGGGTGCTTCGGTCAACGGCCGAGCGCGCTCGGATGCGTTCGCGATCCTCGCCGGCGAGGACCGGATCCGCTCCTGGAAGCCCGATCAGGGCGCGGGGAAGTTCTTCTGCGGAGACTGTGGCTCCGCGCTCTTCAGTCGCACTCCCGGTGACCCTGAGCA
>JBAPXO010000507.1:0-2853 GCA_049284255.1 Solirubrobacteraceae bacterium
GAGTCGAGGACCAGGTGATAGAGCGCCGGGTCGTCGATGTCGACGCCGTAGAAGTGCCTGACGTAGTCGGAATGGATCTGATCGAAGTGGCGCCGAGCCCGGTCGGCCGCCGTCGCGTCGATGTCGCCGAGCGCCATCGCCTGCCTGGTCCTGCGCTCACGCGGTCCGCCGAGGCGCACGCGGAGAACGCCAGGGGCGTCGCGCAGCTCCGCTCCCCCACCTCGGCCCAGGATGACCCCTTCCCCGGTCGCCACCTGATCGAGCAGCGCCTTGCGGGAAGCACGATGGACGTCGTCAGGCGTGATGGTGTCGGCCGGCAGGGCCATCGTTACCCCGGGATCGGAACCCGCGAAGGCGCTGAGCAGCCGGGCGAGCCTGCTCGAGCTGATCGGCTGCTCATAGGCCATCGCCTCGTCCACCGGGACGTCGAGATGGTCGGCGATCGCCAGCGTGATCAGCCGATCGCAGAACGGGACGTCCAGGCGGTCTGCCAGTTCGGGACCGATCCGGCTTCCGCCTGCTCCGTACGCCGCTGACAGCGTCACGAGCATCACGGCGTTAGGAAACCAGCAAACCGCAGCGGACGCGGTCCGGGGCCAGCTGCGGGTGGCGTGTGTTCGCCGCCTACCCGCGGGTAGCTGGCTGAGGACCACGATTTTGGAGACGTCATGTTCGAACGACTCAACACCCCCCAAGAGGCCTACAACTACAAGCTGGGCGCCGCCCTGAGGATGGAACAGGAAGTCCTCGAGATCCTCGACTCCAATATCAAGGAAGCCAAGGACGACGAGGTTCGCCAGCTCTTCGAGCGCCATCGCCTGGAGAGCGAGGGGCACGTCGTCAACCTTGAGCAGGTCTTTGAACTCTTCGGCTGGAAAGCCGACGACTCGCCCTGCCCCGCCATCCAGGGGCTCGAGAAGGAAGGCAGCGCCAACGCCAAGAAGACCGACGATTCGCTGCTGGACTCCGTCCTGCTGCAGAGCGCCGTGGAGGTCGAGCACCACGAGATCGGCGTCTACGAGAACCTCATCATCAATGCGCGCGCGATGGGTCGCGAGGATGTCGTCAGGGTGCTCGAGCGCAACCTCGAGCAGGAGGCCCAGGCTCTGCAACTTGCGAAGACCACCCAGGAGCGTGTCGCCGCCGTAACCCGCAAGGCCGCGTAGTCAGGCGCCGACAAGCTGTCGGTCTCGAGCTCCGGGCGGCGACTAGCCGCCGAGCGCCTGGTAGGTGGCGGCGGTAGCGCCCCCATAGACCAGGTGCAGGAGGAGGTCGCCGGCGAGCGCGACGGGCGACTGGTCGGCCGGGGGCGGCGACAGGTCAAGAGCCGGGAGCGACGCCAGCGACACGCCCCACGCTGTCAGGGCAAGCGCGGCTCCGCTCGCGCTCGCCGGAGGGCGACGCCGCAGGGAAGCGATCCCGAGTCCGTAGGGCAGCCCCCAGCTGGTGCCGTAGAGCAGGTGCATCGCCTGGTTGAGCATCGGCCGCCGTTTGCGCGGCACCCGCTGGCCGAACGCCCCCTCAATGATCCGCCGGCCGGCCTTCTCGGGCGCGGAGCTGGGCGATCCCCCCGTGAGCTTCAGGTAGGCCATCTGGGCGGAGGTCATCGCCGCCGTTCCGACCGCCGCGGCGAGTAGTCCCCGCGCGGCGCCGCCCAGGAGCGAGGGACGGGCCTCCGGGTCCGGGGGCTCGGGGTCCGTCTGCGGCGAGTCGACCGCCGGTCGAGGCGAAGGCGCGTCGCCGTCCTGGTCTTGCGCCGCAGACAACGCAGGCGAGACCGCGCGCGTGGCTGCGGCAGCAGCGGCGACCACGAGCGCGTCTTCCACGGCTCCGAGCACGATGTCCACGAGTCCGGTGCGCTCGCCGATGGCGGCGCGAAGCCGCTCAGATCCGTACGCGGTGGCGAGGGCGCCCGCCGCCCCGGCTCCGGCTCCGCGTGAACCGGCCAGGACGTGCCCGGCGAAGGCGCCGCTGGCGGCCCTTCCGGCGAGCAGCGGGAGATCGCTGCGCGCGGGGACGTCGGGATGCTTATCAATCGCCATCTCCCCGGCGGCCGCCAGGATGGCGACGATCTGGCCGTTACGACCCCAGCGCCCACGCAGGGCTAGCGCTGCCGGAGCCGCCGTGGTGCGCAATCCCGAGGTCGCGCCCAGCGCAGCAGCAGTCACCAGCGGCACCCGGCCGGCGGCCTCGGGCATGCGGGCTATCCGGCCGGGCGCGACTGGTTCAAGCAGTCAGGCGACTAGTTGGTGTCGCGCTCGAGGTTGGCAACCTCGCTGGCCTTGGCGTCGGCCTTGTCCTGGGCGCGAGCGGCCTCTTCCTTGGCATCGCCCTTGCGCTCCTCCTTGCGTCCCTCACGGTGCATGGAGCGGTCGCCGGTGATGTCTCCGACCGCCTGCTTTGTCTTGCCTGTGACCTTGTCAACGATGTCGCTCATCTGGCCTCCATGGGGTTCGGGTTCGGGACCTACTCCTTTTCTGCCCCGTCGCGGCGTAGGCAAACACCCGCACGTGTGTTCGCACGCTGCTTGCGGGTGAAAAAGGCGCCGAGCGGCGAACTTCGACTCGGCTAGTTCGAGCAGCTACTGTCCCGACCGTGGCGGCCAGATCCATCTGGAACGGGACGATCGCCTTCGGGCTGACGACGGTCCCGATCAAGGTCCACTCGGCCGTACAGGACCAGGGCGTCCACTTTCATCAGGTGCACGCCTCCGACGGGGCGCGCATCGAGCACAAGCGGATCTGCTCCAAGGAGGGCAAGGAGATCCCCTACAAGCAGGTGGCGAAGGGTTACGAGGTCAAGCAGGGCGAGTACGTGCTGCTGAGTCAGGAGGAGATCGACGCCGCCGCGGGC
>JBAPXO010000508.1:0-4709 GCA_049284255.1 Solirubrobacteraceae bacterium
GTCCGTCTCGCTGACACTCTGGGCCCATCTCCGTGAAAGCGCTCGGTCCTGGGTCCAGAATGTCCGTTTCCGGCACTGCCCTGGGCGCGGTGGGGTTGGTCGGCGGAGGTCGGCCGGCGCCTTGCGCGAGGTCACCGCACCCCCCTCGCCCGACCGGTGGGGAGGCCTCGCCGGGTGCCACCCTGCCGCGGGGCGGTCGTCGGCCCCAACGCGGGCTACCCCTGCGCACCGGACCGGCCGGCTCCACCGCTGGCTCACGTGTCGGGCGCCGTTAGCGAGTCCGCTCCGTGAGCTCGCCGAGCGATTCCCGCTCCCTTTCGCGGAACGGTGTTCGTGGCGAATGCCGTCCGTGACGAACGGCCGCCGCCGCGGGTAGAGTGCGCTTGTGGAGTCCTCTGAGAGTCGTGCGCGGCGCCGCCCGCGGAGCACTCGGGATCGTCCTGCCAAGCCTCCGCTGAGCACCGAGGTGATCGTCGACACGGGCCTCGAGATCCTGCGCGTCGATGGCTTGGAGGCGGTGACGATGCGGCGGGTCGCCTACCTCCTCGACACCGGCCCGGCGTCCTTGTACGTCTACATCCGCAATCGTGAGGAGCTGCGCCTGGCGATGCTCGATCGCGTCACCGAGTCGATCGAGCTCGAGTCCCCCGATCCCGGTCGCTGGCGCGAGCAGGTGCACCTTCTCGTCCGGCAGCTGCTCGACGCCCTGGAGGACCACCCCGGGATCGCTCTGGTGGCGGCGACGAGACCGCCGAGCAGCGAGCGCCGGCCGCGGATCGCCGATGCTCTTCTGGGGCTCTTGAACGCCGGCGGGATCGACGCTCAGGACGCGGCGTGGGCGTGCGACGTCCTGCCCATGATCACCACGGCATCGGTGATCGCCGGCAGCGGCGATGACCTCTGCGAGTTCGCCGTCGACACCTTCATCGCCGGGCTCGTGGCTCGAGCCGACTAGCACCCTCGCGCGCGTGCGCGCGCGCACGCGGCGCGCATGCAGAGGTGCCTACCGCTCGCTGTCGAGGTCGGCCATCTGGCGCGCGGCGTAGCGCTCCCCCCTAACGGCGCCCGACGGCGCAGCGTGTTCGATCGCCTCCAGATCCTGGTCGGAAAGAGTGAGCTCGAGGCCGGCGAGGGCCTCGGCGAGCTGGTCACGCCGGCGAGCGCCGATCAGCGGAATCACGTCCTCACCTCGCGACGCCACCCAGGCGATCGCCAGCTGACTCACGGACACGCCCTTGGTCTGCGCCAGGTCGCGCAGCGCCTGAACGACGGCGATGTTGTGTTCGGCGTTCTCCTCCGAAAACCGCGGGAAGGCACGGCGCATGTCGCCCGGGGCGGGCGGCTGGGAGGGGTCAAAGCGGTCCGAGAGCAGCCCCCGGCTGAATACGCCGTAGGCGGTGATCGGGATGCCCAGCTCACGGCACGTGGGCAGGATGTCGGCCTCGATCCCCCGTGAGATGAGCGAGTACTCAATCTGGAGATCGGCGATCGGGCGGACCGCGGCGGCGCGACGGATCGTGTCCGCCCCCACCTCGGAGAGACCGACCGCCCTGACGTAGCCGGCATCGACGAGCTCGCCGATTGCGCCGATGGTCTCCTCGATCGGCACCTCGGAATCGAGCCGCGCGGGACGGTAGACGTCGATGTGATCGGTGTGGAGACGCTGGAGGGAATATGCAGCGGCGGTCTTGACCGCCGCCGGGCGGGCGTCGTATCCCAGCCACCCGCCGTCGGGGCCCCGCTGAGCGCCGAACTTGACGCTGAGGCGGTAGGAGGAACGGTCGACGCCCTCCAGAGAGCGGGAGACGAGCAGTTCGTTGTGGCCCATCCCGTAGAAGTCGCCGGTGTCGATCAGGGTGATTCCGGCGTCCAGAGCGGCCCTGATGGTGGCCATGCTCTCGGTCTCGTCGGCCGGACCGTAGACGCCTGACATGGCCATGCATCCGAGTCCGGCGCGGGGAGCTCCAGTGGTCATCTCATGCCCTCCTTTTCGGTCAATTGCCAGTTCAGGGCGCCTTTAAGGCGGTACCCGTGCAAGCTCTCGACGATAGGAAGGACTCGCTTCCAGGCGCACGAAACCATCACGCGATGACTGATCTGACAGCCAGTAGAACACTCGTAAAGTCCGGACCCGAGCTCTGGGCGGAATGCAGCGACGCGGCGTCGCTGACCCGCCACCTGGGAGCCTTCGGGGAGATCCGGATCACCCGCCTCGAGCCTGAAACCGCCGTAGCCTGGGAGGGCGACGCCGCGAGCGGCACGGTGAGGCTCGAGCCCTCGGGATGGGGGACGCGGGTCGTCCTCACGGCCGCGCCGGTGCCGGCGCCCGAGCGGGCGATGGAGCCGGCGGCGGAACCGGAAACGGCGCCGGAGCCCGCCCCAATGGCAGAGCCGGAACCGGTGGCGGAGCCCGAGCCAGTGGCAGAGCCGGAACCGGTGGCGGAGCCGGTGGCGGAGGTCGAGCCCGAACCCGAGCCAGGGGGTTTTGCCCGGCTGCTGGCGTTCTTCGGCTGGCGCCGCCAGCCGGCGCCCGTAGACCAGTCAACGCCCGGAGACGAGCCAGAGATGGTCGAGCCGGTGGCGCGGACCTACGTCCCGCCCGGGCAGTCGCCCGTGGCGCAAACGCCGGTAGCGAAGCCGCCTGTCCCGGAGGCGCCCGAGCCTCCGGCGCCGACCGCGAGGGGAGTCGACCCGGCGGCCGTTCTGGACTCGGCGCTCGACAGCCTGGGGCGAGCACATCACCGCCCGTATTCGCGCTCGTAGTCAGGCGCAGGCCCTCTCCTGACCGCGGACTCGCCAAAGTCATAGACTCGCGCGCCATGCGCGAGAAGGCACCAGAGACATACGAAGAGAAGCTCGCCCAGCTCGAGGAGCTGCGCGAGGAGGCGATCCACAACGCCGGCCAGGTCGCGGTCGACAAGCAGCACGATAAGGGCAAGCTCACCGCCCGGGAGCGAATCGGGAAGCTGCTCGACCCCGGTTCCTTTCAGGAGCTTGACGTGTTCGTGCGTCACCGCACGTCGGACTTCGACATGCAGCGCAACCGGCCGTATGGCGATGCGGTGGTCACCGGCCACGGGACGATCGAGGGCCGCCGGGTGTGCGTGTTCAGCCAGGACTTCACGGTCTTCGGCGGCTCGCTGGGCGAGGTGATGGCCGAGAAGATGTGCAAGATCATGGATCTGGCCGCCAAGATCGGCTGCCCGGTGATCGGTATCAATGACTCCGGTGGCGCCCGGATCCAGGAGGGCGTCGTCTCACTGGGTGCCTATGGCGATGTGTTCCTGCGCAACGTGCGCTCCAGCGGCGTGATCCCGCAGATCAGCCTCGTGATGGGCCCGTGCGCCGGCGGCGCCGTCTACTCGCCGGCGATCACCGACTTCATCTTCATGGTCAAGGAGACCTCGCATATGTTCATCACCGGCCCCGAGGTGATCAAGACGGTCACCGGCGAGGAGGTCGGGTTCGAGGACCTCGGCGGGGCGATGTCTCACAACTCCAAGTCAGGCGTGGCTCATTTCGCCGCCGACAACGAGGACCAGTGCCTGGAGGACGCGCGGTATCTGCTCTCGTTCCTGCCCCAGAACAATCTGGAGATCCCGCCCCGGGTCATGCCCACCGACGACCCGTTGCGTGAGGAAGCCGAGCTCGACACCGTCGTCCCGGACAGCCCCAACAAGCCTTATGACATGCGTTCGGCGATTCGGCTGATCGTCGACGACGGAGAGTTTCTGGAGGTTCACGAGCACTACGCTCGCAACATCGTCTGCGGCTTCGCGCGGCTGGACGGATTTGCGGTCGGCGTGGTCGGCAACCAGCCCTCGCAGCTGGCCGGGGTGCTCGACATCGACTCCTCGGAGAAGGCGGCGCGCTTCATTCGCACCTGCGACGCCTTCAACCTCCCGATCATCACCTTCTGCGACGTTCCGGGATTCCTGCCGGGCACCACGCAGGAGTGGGGCGGGATCATCCGCCACGGCGCCAAGCTGCTCTACGCCTATGCCGAGGCCACCGTCCCCAAGATCACGATCATCACGCGCAAGGCCTACGGCGGGGCCTACGACGTGATGGGGTCAAAGCACCTGGCGGCCGACTTCAACTTCGCCTGGCCAAGCGCCGAAGTCGCCGTCATGGGCCCCGAGGGCGCGGTCAACATCATCTACCGCCGCGATATCTCCTCCTCGCCGACCCCCGACACCCGTCGCGAGAAGCTGATCGAGGACTACAAGGCCCACTTCGCCAACCCCTACGTGGCGGCCGAGCGCGGCTACCTCGACGACGTGATCATCCCCCACGAGACGCGGCCCAAGATCATCACCGCACTGCACACGCTGCAGACCAAGCGCGAGCCCGGGCCGCGGCGCAAGCACGGGAACATCCCGCTGTAGAACGGTCTCGACCGGCCTTCAGAGGTCGATCGTCTGCGCCGTGACCGCGTCGTCGTACCAGGCGGCGAAGGCCGCGGTGGCCACGGCCAGGTCCTGGATCGCCAGCCCCGTGGAATCAAACAGCGTCATGGCCTCGGGTCCCGAGCGCCCGCGGGCGTCGCCGATGAGGATCGCTCCCAACTCGGTGACCTGCCCACGATCCACTAACCCGGCTTCGATGGCGCCGGTGAGCTCACCGCCGTGGGAGGCCTGCTCCCATTCGTCGCAGTAGAGCTCGCACGCGGCCACGGCCTCGGTCGAGGCCTCGGCCTTGCCGGGCCC
>JBAPXO010000509.1:0-6602 GCA_049284255.1 Solirubrobacteraceae bacterium
GCCGCAGGTCCTCCTGCGAGTAGCCGAACGCGAGCTGCTTGGAGCGCAGCGGCTCGATCCGCGGCGTGCGCGGGTCGCGGTCGGGCAGATCGTCGATGTGCACGACCGAGCGCTCGTACCACTCGCCGTAGGGCTTGCGCCGGGCAACCCGCCGCTTGACCTCCTCGTCCTCGACGATCCGGCCGTCCTCGAGATCGAGCAGGAAGAGCTTGCCGGGGGCCAGGCGACCCTTGCGCTGGACATGTTCGGGGGCCACGGTCATCACGCCCGTCTCGGAGGCGAGCACGACATACCCCTCGGTGTCCTGGACCCAGCGTCCGGGGCGCAGCCCGTTGCGGTCGAGCACCGCGCCGGCCATCCGGCCGTCGGTGAAGGCGACGGCCGCGGGACCGTCCCACGGCTCCATCAGGCAGGAGTGAAAGTCGTAGAAGCCCTTGACGTCGGGATCGAGATCACGCCGAGTGCGATAGGCCTCGGGGATCATCATCATCATCGCGTGGGCGATCGAGCGGCCGCTGAGGACGAGGAGCTCGAGCACGTTGTCAAGCGTCGCCGAGTCCGAGCCGCCGCTGCGCACGACCGGCAGGATCTTCTGCAGATCGTCGCCGAATAGCTCGGAGGCGAGCTGTGACTCGCGCGCCCGCATCCAGTTGATGTTCCCCCGCAAGGTGTTGACCTCGCCGTTGTGGGCGATCATCCGGTAGGGGTGGGCGAGCTCCCAGCTCGGGAAGGTGTTGGTCGAGAAGCGCGAGTGCACGAGGGCCAGGCGCGACGCCACCCGCGGATCGCGCAGATCCGGGAAGTACCGGGGCAGCTGGGGCGCGGTCAGCATCCCCTTGTAGACGATCGTGCGACTCGAGAATGACGGGATCGCCAGCTCGTTGCCGGCGGCCTGTTCGATCACCCGGCGGATCACATAGAGCTTGCGCTCGAACGCTCCCTGATCCTCGATCTCGTCGCCGGCTTCGACGATCAGTTGGCGGATCACCGGCGCCGACACGCGGGCGGTCTCGCCGACGTAGCGGTCGTCGACGGGCACGTCGCGCCACCACGTCGCGCGCTGGCCCTCGGCGCGCACCGTGTCCTCGATCAGCTGCTCGATCGCCAGCCGGCGCTCGGGCTCGGCGGGCAAAAAGCAGACGCCGACGCCGTAGCGGCCGGGCTCGGGGAGCTCCACCCCGGATGCCGCGCCGCGGATGAAGGCATCGGGGATCTGCAGCAGGATCCCGGCACCGTCGCCGGTGTTGGGGTCGGCCCCCTCGGCTCCCCGGTGCTCCATGTTCTCGAGCGCCTCGAGGCCCTTTTCGACCACGGCGTGGCTGGCCTCGCCCCAGAGCTTGGCGACCAGCGCGATGCCACAGCCATCGTGTTCGTTTGCAGGGTGGTAGAGGGCGGTTGCCCCCGGTGGAGCGGTGCGGTACATAAAGCGGTGCCTCAGTGGCGGAGGGTGGTCAGGCACAGCGGCGCAGCGTGCGAAATCCTACCAACGACAGGAGCTCCGGACGCACCGCGACGGGTCCATGGAGCCGTCGTGCTCAGCGCTTGGCTTTGCTCCTCGTGCGCCCGGCGCCGCTCTCAGAGCCGTTCGAGCTCTTGGCGGCCTTGCCCTTGGGCTTGCCCGACGATTTGGCAGATCCCGAGCCGCTGGCCCGCTTGGGCTTGGCGGCCGCCGGCTTACCCGACGGCGCGTCGCTGTCGCCGCTGCGGACCTCGGCCAGGCTGGCCTCCAGCGCGGCCATCAGATCGGGGGCGGGCGTGGTGTCCTCGGCCTCGGGCTGGACGGCGATCTCCTCGCCCGCCGCCTTGCGCTCGATCAGCTCCAGGACCTGCTCCCGATATTCGTCTTTGAACTTCCCGGGGTCGAAGTCGGCCGACAGGGACGCGATCAGCTGTTGGGCCATCGTCAGCTCACGGGTGCTCGCCTCGGCTTCGGCGATCGCGTCAAGCTCGTCCAGGCGATCGGGCGACAGGACCTCGTCGCCGAAGAGCATCGTCGACAGTGCCATGACATCCCCGACCGGGCGAAGCGCGCAGAGCTGCTGCTTGGAGCGGATCACAACCTTCCCGATCGCCACCTTGCCGGCCTCGCGCATCGCCTCCAGGAGCAGCCGGTAGGCCTTGGCGCCCCCTGTGGCCGGCGCCAGGTAATACGAATGGTCGTAGTAGATCGGATCGATGTCGACCAGGTCGACGAACTCCTCGATATCGATCGTCTTGGTCGCCTTGGGGTCGAGGGCGTCGAGCTCCTCGGGAGCGATGAGCACATAGCGATCGGGGCTGAGCTCATAGCCCTTGACGATGTCCTCGAAGGCGACTTCGTCGCCCGTCGATGGGTCGACCCGCTTCTGGCGAATGCGAGCACCGGTCTTGCTCGACAGCTGGTGAAAGCGGACCGACTTGGGCGATGTGGCGCTGTACATCTTCACGGGCACGTTGACGAGCCCGAAGCTGATGGCGCCGCTCCAGATTGCGCGTGGCATCAGATCAGTTTTTATAGCGAACGGCTGATCTCGGCAAGGGCTGAGCGCCGTCTTGCCGGCCGCCCGGACGCTCAGCGGTCGATCGAGGACATGTCGGCGTAGCGATCGCCGGCGGCGAACCCCGCGGGAGCGGCCTCGTCGATGCGGGCCAGCTCGTCCTCTGAAAGCTCGATCTCCGAGGCCTGGACGTTCTCCTCCAGGTACCGCCGGCGCTTGGTGCCGGGAATCGGCACGATGTCGTCGCCCTGGGCCAGAACCCAAGCGAGCGCGAGCTGTCCCGGGGTGCAGTCCTTCTCCCGCGCGATTTCCTTGACCCGCTCGACGAGCTCCAGGTTGCGCTTGAAATTCTCGCCCTGAAAGCGGGGGTTGGCGCGCCGGAAGTCGTCGTCCGAGAGATCGTCGGGCGACGTGATCGCTCCCGTGAGGAATCCGCGGCCGAGCGGGCTGTAGGCGACGAAACCTATGCCGAGCTCTCGCAGGAGCGGCAGAATCTCGTCCTCGGGGTCGCGGCTCCACAGCGAGTATTCGCTCTGCAGCGCGGTGATCGGATGGACCTCGTGCGCGCGGCGAATGGTCTCCGGCGCGGCCTCCGAGAGGCCAAGGAAGCGGACCTTGCCGGCATCGACGAGGGTCGCCATCGCGCCCACCGTCTCCTCGATCGGCACCTTCGGGTCGACCCGGTGCTGGTAGTAGAGGTCGATGTGGTCGACGGCCAAGCGCCTGAGCGAGGCCTCGCACGCCTCGACCACGTATTCGGGCCGCCCGTTGATGCCACGGGCACGGGGGTCGTTAGGGTCGCGCATGTTCCCGAACTTGGTGGCCAGCACCACCTCGTCACGGCGACCGGAGATCGCCTCCCCGACCAGCCGCTCGTTGGTGTGGGGCCCGTACATGTCAGCCGTATCGAGCAGCGTGATCCCCAGATCCAAGGCGCGATGGATAGTCGCCCGTGCCTCGGTCTCGTCCGTCGTCCCGTAGAACTCGGACATGCCCATGCAGCCCAGGCCCTGCTCTGAGACCGACAACCCCTGGCTTCCTAGCTTGCGCTGCTCCATGGCCTCCGCAGCCTAGCCAACCTCACGTTTTGCCCTTCCCCGCCGTTTGATCTTCGTGCGCCTGCCGCCCTTTCAAGCTCTGCTGGACGCGCACGGCCGTGACGTCCACCGCTTCCTGGTGGCGAGCGTCGGCCCCGTGGAGGCCGACGACTGCTTTCAGGAGACCTGGCTGGCCGCCCTTCGGGCCTATCCCAAGCTCAGCGACGACTCCAACCTGCGGGCCTGGCTGTTCACGATCGCCCATCGCAAGGTGATCGATCACGCCCGCGGGCGGGCCCGGCGGCCCGTTCCCGTGGCCGAGGTGCCCGAGCGGCACACCGACGGTCAGACCGCCATCACGGTGGTGGGACCGGCGGTCGCCGACGGCGACCTCTGGGCGGCCGTGGGAGCCCTTCCCGAGAAGCAGCGGACCGCCGTCGCGCTCAGGTTCATCGCCGATTCGGCCTATGCCGAAATTGCGGTCGTCATGGGCACCAGCGAGGAGGCGGCAAGGCGCTCCGTCCACGAAGGACTCAAGCGACTGCGAAAGGACCCACCGGTATGAGCCACCCCGACCCACTTGAGCACGCCCTGCGCCAGGCGGCGCATCGCATGGAGCCCGACCTTCCAGACATCTATCCGGCGGCGGCCGCAGCCGGCCTGCTCGACGTCGCCTACGCCCGTCTGGACTCCCCGGTGGGGCAGCTGCTGCTGGCCGCCACCCCGACCGGCCTGGCCCGGATCGTCTACTTGGACGGGCCTGCCGGCGAGGACGCGGCGCTCGAGGAACTGGCCAACCGCATTTCTCCCCGCGTGCTTGCCGCCCCCGGCAAGCTCGATCGCCCGCGGCGCGAGCTCGACGAGTACTTCGCCGGGCGCCGCCACGGATTCGATCTCCAGCTCGACTGGGAGCTGATGACCGGCTTCGCGCGGCGCATCATGGCTGCCACGGCGGCGATCCCCTACGGGTCGGTCTCGACCTACCGCGACGTGGCCGCGCAGGCCGGGAGTCCCCGGGGAGCCCGCGCGGCCGGAAATGCGCTTGGCTCAAACCCCCTGCCGATCGTGCTTCCGTGCCATCGGGTGCTGCATGCGGGCGGCGGCCTTGGCGGCTACACGGGCGGCCTGGATCGCAAGCGGACGCTGCTGGCGATCGAGAGCGGCCAGGCTCCCCTTCCAGCCCAGTAAGGCTGCCCGGCTGACACGCGCTCCCCGAGCGGCGTTCAAGCCCGCCGCGAGGGGTATCTAGAGGGCGATGGACTTCATGCGCCCGGTGCGCGGGTTCGACCGATACCAACAGCGGCACAAAGGGCTGGCGATACCCATGGCCGTCGTGCGGAAGTTCGGCAACGACCAGGCCGGCAACCTGGCAGCGCTCATGTCCTACTACGGCTTCTTCTCGCTGTTTCCGCTGCTGCTGGTATTCACCACCATCCTCGGCTATGTGCTCGCCGGCGACAAATCAGCTCAGCAGTCGGTCGAGAACTCGGTGCTCGCCCAGCTACCGCTGATCGGCAACGAAATCACCACCCACAGCCTGAGCGGAAGCGCCCTCGCCCTGATCCTCGGCCTCGCCACCGCGCTGTGGGCGGGACTCGGCGTGACCAATGCGGCGCAGAACGCGCTCAACACGGTGTGGGCGATCCCCTTCAAGCGCCGGCCCAACTTCTTCAAGTCGCGTCTGCGCGGTATCGCCCTGCTCGTCTCCCTGGGGATCCTCTTCATCGTCTCCACCGTGGCCTCGGGGATCGTCAGCGGCGGCTTCGGCGGGCTCGGAGCCAAGGTCGCCGGGTACGCCGTCGCCCTCGTGCTCAACTTCGGGCTGTTCATGGCGTCCTATCGGTTCATGACCGTCAGCGAGGTCCGGACGCGGGATCTGCGAATCGGCGCAGCCGTGGCCTCCGTGCTCTGGACGATCCTCCAGTCGGTTGGGGGCTACTACATCGGACACGTCGAGAAGGGCAACAAGGGGACCTACGGGACCTTCGCGACGGTCATCGCGCTTCTCATCTGGCTGCACCTGGGCGCGCAGATCTTTCTTTACTGCGCCGAAATCAACGTCGTCACCTCCCGCAAGCTGTGGCCCCGCAGCCTGATGGGACCACCTGAGGCGCCCGCCGACCAGAAGACCCTCCGGGCCCTGGCCAAGGTCGAGGAGCGCTCAGAGGAGCAGACGGTCGAGGTCCAGTTCGACACCGGCGAGCACGCGCCCGCGGGCTCTGAGAATCACGCTCCGGCCGATGCCGAGAGCCCCGCCCCATTCCGCGGTCCGAGCAGCGGCTAGCCCTAGAAGAGGCGGTCGGGCCCCTCACGGCGGGTCATCTCGAGCGGCCACGAGCACAGGCCCCCCTCCGCCGGACACCCGGCGCAGAGCCCACGGTGGGGTGCGGGCGAGACCGGGAATCGGCGCTCCAGGACGCGATCGGCGAGCTGGCCAAGCTCGGTTTCGAGTTCCGGAGTCTCGGCGCGGGCGTACACGGCGATGACCGGGTCGGCCGGCCGCTCGAGGAAGCAGTGCGCGATCTCGACGGTGGCAGCCCCGGCCCGCAATGCCGCCAGCGCGTAGACCAGCCGCTGGGTGGCGTAGTCCTCACCGACCACGGCAGCCGGATCCCCACCGCCAAGCCGATCGCTCTTGTAGTCGACGATCAGCGTGCGCTCCCCCGGCTCACGCGCGATCACGTCGAGCGCCCCGACCACCAGCACGCCGGAGGCTCGCGGCGAGCTCTCGTCCAGTCCGAACGCGAAACGCTCCTCCCGGCGCGCGTCCAGCGCGCGGCCCAACCGGGAGCACAGCTCGGTGGCCGCGAACCGGCGTATCAGACCGATGAGCTCATCGCACTCCTCGGGACCCGGCTCGGGCCACAGCCCCGCCCGCGCTGCCGCTGCGGCGATCGCCTGGGCGGAAGGGGGCACGGGGCGGCGAAAGTCCAAGCGCTCGAGCAGTGCATGCAGGAGCACGCCCCGATCGGCGGCGCTGCGCGGCCCAACGGCGGAAAACGCGCTGGACGCCGGCGCATCACCCGCAGGCAGCCCCAGCACCCGCTCGGCGTAGAAGCGGTAGCCGCAGCGCTCGTGCTCGACAAGC
>JBAPXO010000510.1:0-1775 GCA_049284255.1 Solirubrobacteraceae bacterium
GGTCGAAGGCATCGCGCCATGAGGCGTCGGGGGCAGCACGCTTGACCAGAAGCGGACGTACTCGCGCTCGTGTCCAATTCCGGCCTCGAGCGCCAGTCGCAGCCCCCGGCTCATCCCGTCCTGGTCGGCCATCTCCTCGTAGGACTTCAGGCGCTCTTGGTGGCGGGCGAGTTGCTCGATCGCCAGGGGAGCCGGATCGGCACCACAGAACAGCTTGAGCAAGCCGGCGTCACGGAGCTCCTGAAGCTCGGTCTGGGGCTCCTCGCGCCACTGCTCGAGGGCTTCGCGCCCGGCGGGCGTCACCCGGTAGACGCGGCGCCGGCGACCGGTCTGCTCGCGCTGCTCGTCGAGTAGTCCCAGGTCGGTGAGTCGTGTGCACTCGGTGTAGAGCTGGGTGTGGGGGATCGACCAGAAGTTCAGGAGGCTGACCTGGGCGACCTGCTTGAGCTGATACGGGGTCGCCGGCTCGAGCATGCCGACTAGCGCGAGCACCGCGTAGGAGGTCTCGCTCGGTGGCCGGGTTGACATCAACCACGAGTTTACAGTACGGTTTGAATGGTACGAATCGAACGATACGGGAGAAACTATGTCAGCCGCCCCCACGCAAACCACGTTCTCTACGACCGCTCGCAAGGGCTATGAATCCCTCGATCAGGAGGTCGACCTCGATCGCCTGCCCGTCCACGGCCAGCTGCCGAGCTGGTTGCAGGGCTCGCTGATCCGTACCGGACCGGCGAAGTGGGAGGTCGGGGAGCGCACCATGAACCACTGGTTCGACGGGTACGCGATGCTCCACCGCTTCGGTTTCGCTGATGGTCACGTGTCCTACGCCAACCGTTTTCTGGAAACGCGCGCTTGGCGTGAGGCCCGTGACCACGGGCGCATCGGCTACTCCGAGTTCGCGACCGATCCCTGCCGCTCGCTCTTTGAGCGCGTGACGGCCATGTTCTCGCCCCAGCTGTCTGACAACGCCAACGTCAGCCTGACCAAGCTCGGCGAGCGCTTTATCGCCATGACCGAGACACCGATCCCGGTCCAGTTCGACCCGGAAACGCTGGCCGCCGCCGGGGTTCCGTACCGGGCGCCTGGCCAGCTCTCCACCGCCCACCCCCACCTTGACCGCGCTACCGGCGGAGCGCTGAACTATGCGGCCAAGCTCGGGCCGCGCTCGAGCTACCGCTTCTTCCTGATGCGCCCCGGGAGCGCCGAGCCTGACGTCATCGCCAAGCACGCGGTGAGCGAGCCCGCATACATGCATTCGTTTGGCATGACCGAGCGATGGCTGGTGCTGGCGGAGTTCCCGTTCGTCGTCAACCCGCTGCGACTGGCCAGCAGTGGGCGTCCCTACATCGAGAACTTCCGCTGGAAGCCGGAGCTGGGCACACGCTTTCATCTCTTCGATCGCCAGACCGGCGAGCACGCGGGGCCCTTCGAGGCCGAGCCGCGGTTCGCCTTTCACCACGTCAACGCCTACGACGAGGGCGAGGACGTCGTCGTCGACATCTGCACGCTGCCTGATGCCGGAATCGTCGAGGATCTCTACCTGCGGCGGCTGCGCGCCGGCAAGCCCGTCACCCAGGCGCATCTGGAACGCTTCCGCATCTCTCCCGGGGAACGGCGGGTGCGCAGCCAGCGGCTGCTCGACGAGCCGATGGAGCTGCCGCGAACCAATTATTCGCGCTGCAACGGGCGGCCCTACCGCTACGTCTGGGGCGTAGGCATCCAGAGCGGCTGGTTTGACCGGATCGTCAAGGGCGATTTGGACCAGCGGCAGG
>JBAPXO010000511.1:0-2023 GCA_049284255.1 Solirubrobacteraceae bacterium
CCCGAAGCCCGCCCGCGCTCCCGCGGCGTGATGTCGGTCACGCTCGATCAGGCTACCGCGCGCCCCTCTTTGGCCTCGTGCCAGGGGGTAAGCACGCGGGGCCCGTCGGGCGTGATCGCGATCGTGAACTCGAAGTGCGCGGCCAGTGACCCGTCCTGGGAGAAGATCGACCACCGGTCGTCGGCGACGCGAACCCCATGACGGCCGGCGGTCACCATAGGCTCGACGGCCAGCACCATGCCCTCCTCGAGGGGGACGCCAACATCGGGCGGCCCGTAGTTGGGGATCTGGGGGTCCTCGTGCATGTCACGGCCGATGCCGTGGCCTACCAGCGAGCGCACCACCGAGAGCCCAGCGGCTTCGACGTGCTCCTGGACGGCATGCGAGATGTCGCCCAGCCGGTTGCCCGCCCGGCACTCCGAAACCGCCGCCATCAGCGAACCCTCGGTCACATCAAGCAGTTTGCGCGCGACGGGGCTGATCGGCCCCACCGCAAACGTGCGGGCGGCGTCCGCGACCCAGCCGTCGAGGACAACTCCGATGTCGACCGAGAGGATGTCGCCCTTGCTCAGCTTGTAGGGCCCGGGAATGCCGTGGACGATCATCGAGTTGGGGGAGGCGCAGATCGATCCGGGGAACCCGCGGTAGCCCTTGAAGGCCGGGGTCGCGCCCTGGGATCGGATGAACCGCTCGGCCGCCAGATCGAGCTCGCCGGTAGTGACTCCGGGACGGATCTTGCCCTCGAGCAGATTCATCGTGCGCACAAGGATGGCGCCGGCGGCCGCCATCTTGTCGATCTCCTCGGGGGTCTTCTTGATGATCATCGCTCGACCACGACTACTGGTTTAGCAGCCTCGCAGCGCGAGGCTAAACGTCCTCCTCGAGGCGGAGGGTGGCGATGACAGCCCGGATGTGGTCGTGGACATCGGCGGGGTCGCGGGTGCCATCGATCCGCCGCATGACCCCCAGATCGTCGTAGTACTCGATCAAGGGCTGGGTTTTGTCGTGGTAGACGCTCAGCCGGTGCTCGACGACCTCCGGCTTGTCGTCGTCGCGCTGGATCAGCCGGGATCCGTCCTGGTCGCAGACGCCCTCGTTCTTAGGCGGATCGAATTCCACGTGGTAGTTGTGGCCGGACTTGACGCACACGCGGCGCCCCGACAGGCGCCGGATGACCTCCTCGTCGGGCACGTCGACGAGCAGTGCCGCCGTCACGCGTCGCCCGAGCTCCGAGAGCTGCCGGTCGAGCGCCTCGGCCTGGGCGATCGTGCGCGGAAACCCGTCAAGGATGAATCCGTCCTCGGCGTCATCTTCCTGCAGTCGCTCGGCTGCCATGGCGACGATCAGATCGTCGGGCACGAGATCGCCGGCGTCCATGAACTCCTTGGCTTGCTTACCCAGGTCGGTCCCTTCCTTGACGTTGGAGCGCAGCATGTCCCCGGTGGCGATGTAGGGCAGCTGGAAATCGGTGCGCAGACGCTCGGCCTGCGTGCCCTTACCCGCACCGGGAGGCCCGAAGAGAATGAGATTGAGCTGGGCAGCCACGACGGTGGACTGTATCGGTCGGCGTTCTCACGCGCCGAGAGCCGCAAGGCGGTGATTCGGCTCGCGCCTAGGGCGCACCAATCCCTTGGCGCGCCACGCGTGGCGTTACTTCAAGAAGCCCTCGTAGTTGCGCATCATCAACTGCGCCTCGAGCTGCTTCATCGTGTCCAGCGCGACCCCGATGACGATCAGGATCGAGGTGCCGCCGAAGAAGAAGTTGGCGCTCGTCTGGTTGATCAAGATCGTCGGGAGCGCGGCGATGGCCGCCAGGAACAGGGCGCCCGGGAAGGTGAGCCGCGCCAGGATTCGATCCAGGAATTCCGCCGTGGGTCTGCCGGGCCTCACCCCCGGGATGAACCCCCCGTACTTCTTGAGGTTGTCGGCCTGGTCGACGGGGTTGAAGGTCACCGCGGTGTAGAAGTAGGTGAAGAGGATGATGAAGATGCTCTCGCCGAGCACGTAATGCCAGCCCTGGGGG
>JBAPXO010000512.1:0-2380 GCA_049284255.1 Solirubrobacteraceae bacterium
TCGTGATCCTGCTGGCGACACTGATGGTGCCCTTCCAGGTGCTCCTGATCCCAACCTTCTTGATCGTCAAGCGCCTGGGGCTCGTGGACAGCGTCGGCGGGCTGATCATGCCCAACCTGTGCAGCGCCTTCGGGATCTTCATGCTGCGCCAGTTCTTTCGCACCCTGCCGATCGAGCTCGAGGAGGCCGCCCGGATCGACGGCACCTCGCGCCTGGGGATCCTCTTCAAGATCGTCTTGCCGCTCTCGCTGCCGGCGCTGGCGACGCTCGGGATCATCCAGTTCATGTGGTCCTGGAACGACTTCCTGTGGCCGCTGATCATCATCGACACCGCCAGTCACGCCCCCCTCCAGCTGGGGCTGGCCACCCTCCAGGGATCGCACAGCACTCACTGGAACATCGTCATGGCCGGCACCGTGATGAGTCAGATCCCCATGCTCGTGATCTTCCTGCTCGCGCAGCGGTGGTTCATCCGCTCCATCGCGTTCACGGGGATCAAGCAATGACCGGTCCGAGGAAGGGATCCAGATGCCAGGCGTGATCCTCGATGAGGTGACCAAGGTCTTCCCCGGGGGCGCGATCGCCGTCGACGAGCTGTCGCTCGATATCGGCGATGGCGAGTTCATGATCCTCGTCGGCTCTTCGGGCTGTGGCAAGACCACGGCACTGCGCATGGTCGCCGGCCTGGAGAAACCGAGCACAGGCACCATCAGAATCGGCGAGCGCGTCGTCAACGAGATCTCGGCCCGCGAGCGTGACATCGCGATGGTGTTTCAGAACTACGCGCTCTATCCGCACATGACCGTCTACAAGAACCTGGCCTATCCCCTGCGCCAGCAGCGCCTGCCCCGGGCCGAGATCAGCCGGCGGGTCAACGAGGTCGCGCACATGCTGAGCCTCGAGGAGCTGATGAAGCGCCGGCCCGCCCAGCTCTCCGGCGGCCAGCGCCAGCGCGTGGCCATGGGGCGCGCGCTGGTGCGCGAGCCCGCGGTCTTCCTGCTCGACGAGCCCCTCTCCAACCTCGACGCCAAGCTGCGCGTGCAGATGCGGGCAGGCCTCAAGCGGCTGCACGGCCGTCTCGGGGTCACGACCATCTACGTCACCCACGACCAAGTCGAGGCGATGACGCTCGCCGATCGGATCGCGGTCCTGTCCGAGGGCAAGCTCCAGCAGCTCGGCCCGCCCCAGGAGGTCTACGACCGACCAACCAACGTGTTCGTTGCGGGATTCATCGGCAGCCCCCCGATGAACCTGGTTCGCGGCTCCTGCCGCGAGGGGCTGGTCAGCGCGGGCGAGTTCAAGCTGCACCGGGCCGGCGTTCCCGACGGCGACCTGATCGTCGGGCTGCGCCCCGAGTCACTGCAACCCGCCGTCGACGGGATGCCCGCGCTTGACTTCAAGGTCGACGTCGTCGAGCCGCTGGGCGACGAGCTGATCGTCCACGGCTCGCTGACCGCCGAGGTGGTCGCCGCCGCCGACGCGGATCTCGAAGATGCCTCGATCGGCGGGGCTGACTCGACCACGGTCGAGGCCGTCGCCCGGCTGAGCCCGCGTGATCGTCCTCCCGAGGGGAGCACGATCCGGCTTGGGATCGAACCCGAACAGGTCCACGTCTTCGACGCCAAGACCGGCGCGGCGATCCGCTAGATGACCTCGACCTCGGCCGCAGCCGCGAGCTCGGCCGCCCGGTCAGGATCGACGAGGCCCGCGCCCGGGGTCTCGGCGTTGGCGGCGGCCGCCCCCAGGCCGAGTCCGATCGCCTCGCGCCACGTCGCCCCCCGGTCGAGCCCGGCGAGGATGCCGGCGAGCGTGGCGTCGCCGCTCCCCACCGGGTAGTTGCCGCGCGTGTGCACCCGCGCCCGATACGAGCAGCCCTGAGGATCGATGGCCACCATCCCCTCCTCGCCCATGGTGATCGTCACGGCGTGGCCCTCTCCCCCGGCCTGGGCGCGAATCTCCTGCGCCGCCCGCCGCACCTCCTCCAAGTCGGCGAGCTCGCGGTCGAGCAGCTCACCGGCCTCGTGAACGTTGATCTTGACCAGGGTCGGGCAGGACTGCAGCGTGTGCGAGAGCGCGTCGCCGCGGGAGTCGATCGCGCTCGCGACGCCGGCCTCGTGCGCCATCTCGATCAGGCGACAGTAGCCGTCGGTTCCGGTGCCCGGCGGCAGCGATCCGGCGAGCGCGAGCCACCTGGCGTCGGGGAGGATCTCGGCGACCATCGCCTCGACCTCGCGCCACTTGCCGTCGGTGATCGCGCCGCCGTCCTCATAGAACTCGGTCAGCCGCCCGGTCTCGCGGTCGGCGACCGACAGGCTCGAGCGGGTCTCCCCATCCGTCCATGCAAATCGGCCGTCGACACCTTCGGCGGCCAGGGTCTCGG
>JBAPXO010000513.1:0-17600 GCA_049284255.1 Solirubrobacteraceae bacterium
TGATCCGGGCGCTGACCGAGAATGCGAGCTTCCGGCCGCGTCCGGGCGGGGGGACCGAGGTCGACATGGACTTCTCCGCTCAGCGTGAGCAGACGCCGCTGCTCGTTGTTCCCTCGGCTGCTGCCCCTGACGAGGAGCTTTTGCCCCAGCGAGATGGTGAGCTCGTGATCTCGCTCTCGCCCGTGAACCTCCTCGCCGGCGTGCTCGGCCGTCTGGCCCGCACGCTCGCCGCCACCGCTCACTTCTCGTTGGACCGGTTCTCGGACATCTACTTGGTCACCGATGCGCTCGCGGCCCACGCCGCTCGGGCGGCCGCCGGACCTCGGATCGGCGCGCGGCTGCTGGCCGTCGAGCGGCGCTTGGAGCTCGTGCTCGGGCCGTTTCGCGCCGGCACGGGCGCCAAGTTGACCGAACGGGCCAGCGAGCGCAACGCCTCGCCCCTGTTGCTCGTCTCAGATCAGGTAACGGTGCATCCCAACGGGGGCGACAGCGAGTTCCTGCAGGTGGTCGTCATCGACCACCGCCGTTAGCAATCCGCGAGGCCCAGCCGACTCAGCGCTGGTGCAGAAGCTCGTCGGGCTCGTCGACGAGGGTCAGACGTTCGGCCACGCCAGTGAGGTCGAGCAAGCGCTGGACCTGCGACGAGCCTCTGACCAGCCCCATCTCGCATCCTTCCTCGGCCAGCCGCTGATGACTGCGGACTAGGATGCTGAGCCCGGTGGAGTCCATGAACTCGAGTTTTCTGAGGTCGACGACGAGCAGCTGGATCTCCGGACCAGAGATCCGATCCAGCTCGGCCTCGAGCTGTGGCCCGGAGGCCAGATCAAGCTCGCCGGTGACCGCGATCACGGCAGTCCGGCCCTCATTGCGCGTCTCTACCCTGAAGTCGCTCTGCACGCTGGACGCGAGCCTACCGTTCTGGGACGACGCATGTGGCCCCTGGCCACCTCGTGGCGTTGGTTTCAAAGTGCACGACGCCGGAAACGTTGACCTTAGAAACGCTGAGCGCACCAGTGACTGACGATCCACCATCCCCCGATGAGCGACCCCCAGCGCTGGTCCATGAGGCGTTGCTCTACCGGGACCGCGGGCAACTGGAGCGCGCCGTCAGCGATTTCGTACGCAGCGCTGCCCAGGCCGGGGAGCCGGTCCTCGCCCTGCTGCCGAGCGCAAATCTGGAATGGCTGCCGGGCGCCCTCGGCGAGCTCGCCGACAACGTCCAGTTTCGGGACATGGGTGAGGCGGGCCGTAACCCGAGCCTCCTGCTCTCCGTGTTCGAGGAGTGGCTCGACGAGCACGATGGTCGGGCCCGCCTGGTCTCAGAGCCGGTATGGCCGGGGCGCAGCTACGCCGAGATCGTCGAGTGCCTCCGCCACGAGGCGCTGGTTAACCACGCGCTCGCCGACAGTCCGGCGACGATCCTCTGCCCCTACGACGCAGAGCATCTGGACTCCGACACCCTGGGCGGCGCCGAACTCACCCATCCGCAACTGATCGGTGAGGACGGCGAGAGCCACCGCAATCCGCGATTCGGCGAGCTCGCCGACGTCCTGACCCAGCGGTGGCCGATGCAGGCCCCGCACGAGCCGATCTCTGAGTTCCCCTTCGACGGCGATCTGGGCGCGCTGCGCCGCGCGGTGTCGCAGGATCCCGCCGTGCAGAGGCTGAGCTTGGAACGGCGCTTCGACATGATCTTCGCGATCAACGAGGCGGTTACCAACGCCTACGTGCACGGCGACGGCTCGTGCCGGACGCGGATCTGGGAGGACGGCAGCTTCGTGGTCTCGGAGGTCAGCTCAGCGCCTGAGCTCTCCGACATGCTGGTCGGCCGCCGCCGCCCGCCCCTCGAGGCCACAGCCGGGCGGGGCCTATGGCTGATCAACGAAGTCTGCGACCTGGTCGAGTTGCGCAGCGGCCACAGCGGGACCACCGTACGGATGCACGTCCGCACCTAGTGCCCGGTTTGCCCGCAGGCGCGCCGGGTATCAGGCCCGCGTGACCGATCTGGCCTTCTTGGGAACCGGCCTCATGGGGTTTCCGATGGCACGCAACCTTCAGGATGCGGGCTTGGAAGTTCACGCCTTCAATCGCTCGTCCGAGCGTGCCGAGCCGCTCCGGGATGCCGGCGCCGACGTCTTCGAGGATCCCGGCGACGCTGCCAAGGGCTGCTCGATCCTCGTCACGATGCTCTCGGACTCCGACGCCGTTCTCGACCTTGCCCCGCAGGCACTGGAGAGTCTCGACGACGACGGCATCTGGATCCAGATGAGCACGATCGGGATCAACGGCACCGAGCGCTGCGCGCAGCTGGCCGGCAAGCACGAGGTCACGTTCGTCGACGCTCCGGTGCTCGGCACCAAGCAGCCCGCGGAGGAGGGCAAGCTCGTGGTTCTGGCCTCGGGGCCGGACTCCGCACAGAAGACTTGCGCCCAGGTCTTCGATGCCGTGGGCGGGCGCACCGTCTGGCTGGGGGACGCGGGGGAGGGGTCGAGAGCCAAGGTGATGATCAACGCCTGGATCGTCGGAGTGGTCGGGGTGCTGGCCGAGACGATCACGCTCGGTGAGGCGCTGGGAATCGACCCCCAGGTGTTCTTTGACGCTGTCCAGGACGGCCCGCTTGATCTTCCCTACGCCCAGATGAAGGGCGGCGCGATGCTCAAGCGCGCGTTCGATGACGTCTCCTTCCGCCTCGCCCTTTCGCGCAAGGATGCCGAGCTCGTCCTGGGCGCCGCCGCCGAGGCCGGACTCGAGCTGCCGATCATGAAGGCCACCCTTTCACGCCTGTCTGCCGCCGAGGCCGACGGGCACGGGGACGAGGACATGGCAGCGACCTACTGGGCGAGCGCGCCCCAAACCGCCGGGACGAATCGAGGCCACGAGTGACCGCTGAATCAGAGTCCGAATTCGAGCGCGAGCAGGAGGACGCCGCGGCCGCCGACGCCGGCGCGATCGGAGGTCGGGTCAGCTCTGAGCCTCCGGGCGAGGACGAGGAGCTCGATCCCGCCCAGCGGCCGCTGGCCGAGGCGGGGCAGGGCGAATCCGAGGGATTTGAGGAGGCCGAGCGCGAGCTCCAGGAGCACGCCACCCATGGCGATGAGCATGCCGCCCGCCGCGTTATCGAGGACTCGGCCTCGTTCGCGGCCGAGGACGATGATGCCCGCGGTACCGCCGCCGGCGAGGCCGACGACGAGCGCACCAGCGAGGGCGACGACCGCTAGCTGCCGGCCGCCCTAGGAGCCCCGCGAGGACGCTCCTCGGTGAGTTCACGCAGCCTCGCCACGGACTTGCGCAACAGCCGGGAGACCTGCATCTGCGAGACCCCGACCCGCTTGGCGATCTCGGCTTGGGTCAGATCCTCGCCGAAGCGCAGGTACAGGATCCGGCGCTCGCGCTCGGGCAAGCAGGCCGCGGCGGCGAACACCGTCGCCTGATCATCGACGAGCTGCAGGCGCCCGTCCTCGTCTCCGAGCGCGTCCAGTCGCTTGTCATTCTCGTCGTCGCCGGCCCGGGGAGCGTCGAGCGACACGGTGTCGAAGGCCTCGCTTGTCTGCAGACCGTCCAGGACCTCCTCGTTTGAGAGCTCGAGATACTCGGCGAGCTCGGGCACCGTCGGCGATCGACCCTGACGCGCGCTGACCTCCCGGCGGGCGTCGGCGATCCGGCGCGCCAGCTCCTGGGCACTGCGGTCTACATGCACGGCCCAAGAGGTATCCCGGAAGTAGCGCTTGAGCTCGCCGAGGATCGTCGGCACCGCAAACGAGGTGAAGGCGAAGCCTCGCGTCGGATCAAAGCGCTCCACGGCCTTGACGAGCCCCAGGCTCGCGACCTGGACGAGGTCGTCGTAGGGCTCGTTGGAGCCCGAATAGCGACGCGCCAGCTTGCGAGCGAGAGGAAGGAACCGCTCGATCAGCGCGTCCCGCGCCTGCACATCATGCCGGCTAAACCATCGATCGAACAGCTCGTTGGAGCTGACGGTCAATTCAGACGGAGATGAGGCCTCCATCTCAGACCTCCTGGATCGCGGACACGTTCCGTTCTATCACAGGGTCATCAGCGGACCGGGTGCGACTCGACAATGTGTATAGGTTGCGTTTACGAGGGCGCTGCCTAGGCGGCCCGCGCCGCGTAACGCTGGACGGCGGGTGACGCACGATCGTCGTAGAGGAGGTCGAGCACCGCCTTCTCCAAACGGGTCCGTCGCCGGTCGTCGGGACCCCGCAGGGCACCGATGCGATCAAGCTCGCCACCGATAGTCCAGCCCGACAGATAGCGGTCAAAGACGCGCGGGTCGATGTACGAGCGCCGGGCGACCGCGGGGGTGTTGCCCAGCACCTCCGAGACGCCCCGGATTGCCCCGTTGATTGCGCGTTTGCGTGCGGTCTTGGAGAGGGCATCGCGGCCATCGGCGGCCAGCGACACGGCGGCGAGCACGGTGGCGTTCCAGGTGCGGAAGTCCTTGGCGCTGTACTCCTCGCCGATCTGCGCCTTCAGGTAGTCGCTGATCTCCTCCGAGCGTACGGGGTGCCAGCGCCGCCGCTCACGGTATGCGAGCAAGTGATCCCCGCCTGACCGCCGCCGCTTGAGCGCGCGGACGACCTCGCCGGCCAGCGGGTCCTGCACCGCCTGGACGCGTCGGATGCCACTCTTGCCGAGATAGTCGAAGACGACCTCGTCAGGTTCGATGGTGACGTTGTCGCGCGTCACGGTGGCCAGACCCACTCCGCCTTCCTCATCGGCGTATTCCTCGCTGCCCAGCCGGAACAGTCCGACGTCGAGCAGGCGAACCGCGCAGGCGAGTACGCGCGTGGCGTCAAGCTCATCGCTGCCCCGAAGATCGGCGAGCACGCGCCGGCGCATTCGCGGAAGCTCGTGGGCGAAGTCCACCATGTGGTCGAACTTCTCGCGGTCACGGAGCTCGCGCCAGCGCGGGTGATAGAGGTACTGCTTGCGGCCTGCGGCATCGACTCCGGTCGCCTGCAGGTGACCGAGGGGGTCGCGGCAGATCCAGACGTCCTCCCACGCCGGGGGGATAGCCAGCTCCTTGATTCGCAGGAGCTGCTCGGGATCCTTGAGGGGCTGACCGGAGGCGTCTAGGTAGCTGAAGCCCTTGCCGCGCCGCTGGCGTCGCAGCCCCGGCCCCGAGCAGTCAGAGCGTCGGAGGCGAGCCCGCCGGGGGCGGACGGCGCTGCCTTCTAGACCTCCGCTCATGCGTCAAATTCACGGAAGCGCTCGGTCATACGCGAGTCACCGTCGTCGCCCGCGTCCTTGCTGCCCTTGTCGTCGTCCTCGTCGTGGCTCTCTTCCTCCTCCTGAGCGCGCAGCGCGGCATTGGCCTCCTGTACGGCTCCCTCGAGGAAGTGGCGCAGGCTCCCCTCGGTGCCCTCGTGGACCCCGGTCACCTTGACCTCGCCGGACTTCAGCGTGACTTCGTCCCAGTCGCCTCCGCCGAGCAGTTTGACCGTCCGCTCAAACACGCCCTTCCACGGCTTGGAGGGCTCTCCGGTCAGCGGCACCGTCAACGTTCCGTCGCTGACCCCCGCGCTGCTCCAATCGAGCCGGGGTGCGTCCTCGTGCTCCTGGGTGTCCTCGCGCTCCTCGGCCATGCTCAAGCGACCCTCAGACCCGGCGGCGGTCGGCGAAGAAGACGACCAGCGCGACGATCGCGAGGATGAACAGAAGCGGATGAATGATTATGCCGCCGGCGATGGCGATGATGAAGAGAATGATCGCGAGGATCAGAAGCACGCAAACCCCTTTTGCCTGGTCGTGAAATGGACTGCTTGCCAGGTACCCCGAGGCCAGGGGCGCCAACCAGCGAGCGGCGCTCGCTGAGATACTTGGTCTCATGCCCGACTCGCCATACACCTCCGAGCTGGCCGAGGCGCTGGCCGCCGGCCTGCTGAGGCGCTTTGAGAGCTACGTACGCGTTGACACCCAGTCAGAACGAGAACGCACGGGCTCGCCGAGCACCCCGGGCCAAGTCGAGCTCGGCCGGCAGCTCGCCTCCGAGCTCGCCGAGGTCGGGCTCGCGGACGCCGGAATCGACGGAAACGGCTACGTGACCGCGACATTGCATGCCAACCGCGACGGCGCTCCTGTGATCGGCTTGCTCGCCCACATGGACACGAGTCCCGACGCCCCAGGGGCGGGGGTCGAGCCCATCGTCCACCGCGACTACGACGGCGGGGTGATCAAGCTTCCACGTGAGAGCACGAGGCTTGATCCGGCGGCCATTCCCGAGCTCGCCGGGATGCGCGGCCACGACATCGTCACCTCCAGCGGCGACACCCTGCTGGGCGCCGACGACAAGGCCGGCGTGGCCGAGATCCTGACCGCGGTCGCCCATCTCGCCGCTCACCCCGAGCTCCCACGCCCCACGCTGAAGGTCGCCTTCACGCCCGACGAGGAGATTGGGCAGGGCGCGAGCCTGTTCGACATCGAGCGCTTCGGCGCCCTGTGCGCGTACACCCTCGACGGCTCGACGCGGGGCGAGATCCAGGATGAGACGTTCTCGGGCGATGAGGCCTTCATCACCATTCGTGGCGTCGACGTCCACCCGGGGCAGGCGACGGGGAAGCTGGTCAGCGCGCTGCGGCTGGCCGCCCAGGTGGTGGCCGCATTGCCCTCGGAGCGGCTCACCCCGGATACGACCTCCGGGCGCGAGGGCTTCATCCACCCCTACCTGCTCACCGGCACCGCGGCCAAGGCCGAGATCCGCGCGATCGTGCGTGACTTCGACAACGAAAAGCTGCGCGAGCACGGGGAGCTGCTCGAGCGCGTCGCCACCGAGGTCGTGGCCGCGGCTCCGGGCGCCGAGCTCGAGTTTCACCTGCACCGGCAGTACCGCAACATGCACACCTACCTCGAGCCTCTGCCCTACATCGTCGAGGCCGCGGTAACCGCCATCCAGGCCGAGGGCCTGGAGCCGATCCGAATCCCGATCCGCGGCGGCACGGACGGTTCGCTGCTCAGCGAGATGGGCCTGCCGACGCCCAACCTGTTTGCGGGAGGGCACGACTTCCACTCCGTCCGAGAGTGGGTCTCGCTCCAAGACATGGCGGCCGCGTCGGCGACGATCGTGCGGCTGGCCGAGGTCTGGAGCAAGCAGGCGGGCGACGATCAGGCGCCGCGCTCATGAGCCCCGTCGGAGCGACATCACTGGCATCGCTCGACGGAGAAATCATGCCCGTGGGCGAGGCGACGATCCCCGCCACCGACGAGGGGCTGATCCGCGGCGATGGCGTCTTTGAGGTGATCCGCGTCTACGACGGGCTGCCGTATGCCTTCGAGGACCATCTCGCGCGCCTGAACCGCTCGGCCTCCAACCTGCGGCTGCCGGTCGACCTTGAGGCGGTGCGCGCCGATGCCAACCGCCTGCTGGCGCAGGCCGGGACCGGCTCCGATCACGACTGCCTGCGGATCGTGATCACCCGGGGCGGGCGCCGGCTGCTGATGACCGAGCCGCTGCCGTCGATCCCAGAGCGGGTCCGCCTGGGCTCGATCACCTACGCCCCGACGCGCATCCTGGACGGGGTCAAGTCGCTCTCCTACGCCGCGAACATGCTCGCCAGCCGCCTGGCGCGCGAGCAGGGCTTTGACGAGGCATTGCTCGTCACCCCCCACGGGCGCGTGCTCGAGGCGCCGACGAGCTCGATCTTCTGGGTCGACGGTGAACAGATCCTCACCCCGCCCCTGGAGGACCACATCCTGGCCTCGATCACCCGCGCGCTGATCATCCAAGTCACAAACGCGATCGAGCAGCCGTGCACGCTGGATGACCTGGCGAGCGCCAGCGAGGTCTTTCTGGCCTCGACGGCCCGCGAGGTGCAGCCCGTCTGCGCGATCGACGAGTTCGTCTTCGAAGGGCCGGCTCCGGTCACCGAGCGCACCCGGGCGGTGGTCACCGAACGCATTGCCTCGGAGCTTGCGCCCTGAGGGTCCTCACCGTCATCGGCAACCGCCCGCAGTTCATCAAGGCGGCGGCCGTTTCCCCGCAGCTGCGTCGCGATCATGAGGAGGTGCTGGTCCACACCGGCCAGCACTTCGACGACCGCCTGTCGGCGATCTTCTTCTCCGAGCTCGGGCTCCCCGCTCCGGACCGCGAGCTCGGGATCGCCCTCGGCTCGTCGAGCTCACAGACGGCGCGCATGCTCGGCGCGCTCGAGCCCGTGCTCTCGGAGGTGGCGCCCGACGCCGTGCTGGTCTACGGGGACACCAATTCGACGCTGGCCGGCGCCCTCGCCGGAGCCCAGGCCGGCGTCCCGGTGGCTCACGTGGAGGCGGGCATGCGGTCATTTGATCGTTCGATGCCCGAGGAGCTCAACCGCGTACTCGTCGATCACGCCAGCTCGTTGCTGCTGTGCTCGACCGAGGTGGCGATAGAGAACCTGCGCCGCGAAGCGGCCGCCGGGATCGCCGAGGTCGTCGGCGACGTGATGGTCGACGTCGCCCTGGCCACCCAGCCTCACGCCCGCAAGCGCGATGACCTGGTCAGGGCCCGTGGCGTCGAGCCGTTCGAATTCGTGCTGGCCACCGCGCATCGGGCCGGCAACGTCGACGATCCGGCTCGCCTGCGGCGCCTGGTGCACTTGCTGGAGGCCGTCCCGATGCCCGTGGTCCTGCCGCTGCACCCCCGCACCGAGGCACGGCTGCAAGACGCCGGGCTCCTCAACCGGCTGCGCCGAGCGCAGCGGATGGTCGTCACCGAGCCGCTGGGCTACTTCGAGCTCACGGCGCTGCTGTGCAATGCCCGCGCGGCGGTCACCGATTCCGGGGGTCTCCAGAAGGAGGCCTACCTGGCCGGTGTGCCGTGCATCACGCTGCGGGCCAACACCGAATGGACCGAGACCGTCGAATCGGGGTGGAACGTGCTCGTCGACCTCGACACACAGGCTGCGCTCGACGCTCTGACCCGTCAGCCGCCGGATGCGCGGCCGGCGCTCTACGGCGACGGACACGCCGGCGAACGCGTCGTCGACGCCCTTAGACTGCTGGCCAGATGAGCAGGCTCGACCGATGAGCGACGCGCCGCTGCGGATCGGCGTGGCCGGGCTGGGCTACTGGGGCCCCAACCTGGCGCGCAACTTCGCCGCCATCCCGGGCTGCGAGCTCGTCTACTGCTGTGACGCCGATCCCGCGGCCCGCGAACGGGTGGCGAGGATGTTCCCGGGTGTGCGGGCAGTCGCCGACCTCGACGAGTTGCTTTCCGATCCGTCGCTTGATGCCGTCGCCCTGGCCACGCCGGTGCCCACGCACGCCGAGCTCGCCGTCCGCGTGCTCGAGGCCGGGAAGCACTGCTTCGTCGAAAAGCCGCTCGCGCAGTCGGTCGCCGACGCCCAGCGAGCGGTGGATGCCGCGCAGGTCACCGACCGGGTCCTGATGGTCGGCCACCTGCTCGAGTACCACCCCGGTGTCCGCAAGCTCAAGGAGCTGGCCGACTCGGGCGAGCTTGGCGATGAGATCTTCTACATCTACGGCAACCGCCTGAACCTGGGCAAGCTCCGTGCTGACGAGAACGCTCTCTGGAGCCTGGGTGCCCACGACGTCTCGGTGGTTCTGTTCCTGGCCGGCGAGGAGCCGATCGAGGTCGCCGCCCACGGCGAATCGTATGTACGCTCCGGCGTCGAGGACGTCGTGTTCTGCTTCTTGAGGTTCCCCTCCGGGCTCGTGGCCCACCTGCACCTGTCGTGGCTGGACCCCCACAAGGAGCGGCGGTTCACGGTCGTCGGTTCACGCCGGATGGCCACCTTCGACGACATGGAGCTCGAGCGCAAGCTGACCGTCTACGACAAGGGCTTTGACCAGGACTCGCGGACTTACGGCGAGTACATCACCCGCAGTGGGGACATCTTCTCGCCGCAGATCCCCAACCTCGAGCCGCTGCGGATCGAGTGCGAGCACTTCGTGCAGTGTGCTCGGACCGGTCAAACACCCGTCTCCGACGGCGCGGACGGGCTCCGCGTTGTCCGCGTGCTCGAGGAGCTTCAGCGTTCGCTGGACGACGCCCACCTTGGGGCCGCCCGGGAGGCGACGCTGCGTGGCGGCTGAGCCGCCGCGCCACCGGTCCGACGGCGCTTACGTATCCGACGGAGCCTCGGTGGCAGAGGATGTTTTGCTGGCTCCGGGCGCGGTCGTCTACGACGGCGCGAGGATCGGCGCGGGAACGACGCTCGGCGCCGCCGCCGTCATCCACGCCGGTACGGAGATCGGGGAGGACTGCGTGATCGAGGACGGCGCGGTGCTCGGCAAGCGCCCGCGGCTGCGGCCGGGCTCGAGCGCGGAGGGCATGGTCGGTGCCCTCATCGTGGGCGCCGGGGCGACAGTGTGCTGCGGCGCGGTGGTCTACGCCGGCGCCCGGATCGAGCGGTCGGTGATCATCGGCGACCAAGCTCAGCTCCGCGAGCGCGCGACGATCGGCGAGCGCTCGGTTCTCGGCCGTGGTTCGACGATCGACTTCGACTGCCGGGTCGGGTCACGCGTGTTGATCCAGACCCTCGTCTATGTCACCGGGGGATCGGTGGTCGAGGACGACGTCTTCATCGGCCCCGGGGTGATCACCACCAATGACGACGCCATGGGTCGCCACGCTCGCGGCGCGCCGCTGGCCGGGCCGGTCTTCAAGCGGGCCTGCCGGGTGGGCGGTGGTGTCGTCCTGACCCCCGGGGTCGTGATCGGGGAGGAGGCGTTCGTGGCCGCGGGCGCGCTCGTCACCCGCGACGTCGCCCCCCGAGAAGTCGTAATGGGAGTCCCCGGACGGGTCATCCGCGAGGTCGGCGACGCTGACCTGCTCGAGCGCTGGTCGTAAGAGCCGGCGCGCTCAGGCCAGCGAGCGCGCGACGTCCGTGGGCGCGCCGGTCCAGATGACCTGCTCGCGTCCGGGCCCCACTCCCAGCAGCGTGATCGGAACCCCCACGTAGTCGGCGACGAACCGAAGGTAGTCGCGCGCGGCCTCGGGCAGGTCCTCCTCACTGCGGCACTCCGAGATGTCCTCGTCCCAGCCGGGCAGCTCAACGTACTCGCCGGAGGCGTGGTGCAGGACGGTTTGGTGGTACGGGAAGTAGTCAAACTCGGCGTCCTCGGGGCCCCGATAGCGCACGCACACGCGCAGCGGGTCAAATCCAGACAGCACGTCGAGCTTGGTGATCGCCAGCGAGGTCATCGAGTTCAGGCGCGCGGCGTAGCGCAACGCAACCAGGTCAAGCCATCCCACCCGCCGCGGTCGACCGGTCGTGGTCCCATATTCGCCGCCGCGCTCGCGAATCTCGTCGGCGAGCGGACCGTCGAGCTCGGTCGGAAACGGTCCGGCCCCGACCCGGGTTCCGTAGGCCTTGGCCACACCCCAGATCTCGTCGATGTCCTTGGGGCCTACGCCCGCGCCGATGCAGGCCGCCCCGGCCACCGGGTTAGACGAAGTCACGAACGGATACGTGCCGTGGTCGATGTCGAGCAGCGCTCCCTGGGCGCCCTCGAAGAGCACCGTGTCACCGGCGTCGAGCCGCTGGAGCACGAGCCGCGAAGTGTCGGCGATGTAGGGCTCGAGCACATGGCCGTAGGTCAGATACTCGTCGGTCATCGACTGCAGGTCCAGACGTGGGTCCTTGGCGAACGGACGCAACGACAGTCGCTTGGGATCGAGCGCGGCCACGATCTTCTTCTTGAGGATCTTCTCGTCGAGCAGGTCCTGAACGCGGATGCCCAGCCGGGCCGCTTTGTCGGCGTAGCAGGGTCCAATCCCGCGCCGGGTGGTCCCGATCTCAAGCTTGCCGAGCTTGGCCTCGCCGGCGTGGTCGAGCATCATGTGGTAGGGCATGATCAGGTGGGCGTTGGCAGAGATTCGCAGCGCACTCGTCTCCACGCCACGGCGGCGCAGCTCGTCTAGCTCGTCGGTGAGCACCTTGGGGTCGATCACCACACCGTTGCCGATCACGCAGAGCTTGCCGCGATGCAGGATGCCCGACGGCATCAGGTGCAGCTTGTACGTCTGTCCCTCGCGGACGATCGTGTGGCCGGCGTTGTTGCCGCCCTGAAAGCGCACCACGGCATCGGCACGCTCGGCGAGCATGTCCGTGACCTTGCCCTTTCCCTCATCGCCCCATTGGGCGCCGACAATCACCACTCCTGGCATAGCCGACTGAGTGTAGACGGGGCTCGGACGCCCTCAGGGGGCGCTGGCGGAGCGCGCCTGGGGCGGGAGGCTCTCGAGCGTCTCGAGCTCGAAGCGCAGCTCGTCCAGGAGTCGCTCATGGGTGCCCTGACGTTCGAGCATGGCCAGGGATTCCCGATAGTGGTGGTGTTTGCTTTCGGCCGCGTCCTCGGTCATCCCGCCGGCCATCAGCATGCGCAGCTCACGCACCTTGCTGATCTTGTCGGCGGCGAAGACGGCGAGCGCGTCGGGGCCGCCGTGGCTGACCTGCTCACGCAGGTCGGCTCGCCGCTCGTCTTCGTCATCGATCGACGGGTCGTCGGAAACCACTGCCACGAGATCGGCGACCCGGCGGCCGAACCGCGTCTCCAGGTCGCGACGTTCGGCGTCGGTGTCCTCCAGGACGTCGTGCAGGACCGCCGCGGCCACCACGTCGTCGTCGTAGCCCAAGCCGCGCACGATCGCGGCGACTTCGACCGGATGGACCATGAACTCGGCGCCGTCTCCGTCGCGGCGCTGCGTGGCGTGCTGCTCGGCCGCGAACCGGATCGCCTGCTGGGTCAGCGGCAGATCGCGCGCAAAGCTGAGCTCGCTCTCCTCGGTTCGTTTCCAACTCACGCCCCGGCTAGATTAGCCCGCCACGCAAGGCCTCGCCAGGGTGCTGCCACCCGTTTCGTCCGCATGCCACCAACCGAAAACCGGATCGGCGTATGGGGCATTTGCTGGCCAATCGGCCTCTGATCCTGCCGAGCTCGATCACCCGATCGGGGTGACGCATTGTCACCCGTCGGGGGAGGAACATAGGGTCTGTCGCGGTGGAACGAGTCGATCTTCCGTATCTGTTGGTCGGGATCGCGGCGGCTGCCAACCGACGGGCTAAGCAAGCCGTCACGAGGAGTGCCGGAGCCGCCGCACTCTCGGCGCGGCCAGCGGCGGTGGTGTGGCGCTCACCACTCGGGGCGCCGGTCCGCAGGCCGGTCGCGGCGCTGTCCGCCGGGCTCGCCAGCGATGGGCGAGCGACCGTGACGCGGGCCCGCGGGAGGGCGCGGATCGCCGGCGCGGAAATCGTCAACCGCCTCGGCGATCAGCTGGTTCGGTCCGGGCTCGCCGACGAGGTGGTCGATCGCCTCCTGGCCACCGGCGCGCTGGACCGGATCGTCGCCGCGGTAATCAACCACCCGGCGACCGAGGCGCTCTTGGCAGGCGCCCTGGACGATCCCGGAATGGACCGCCTGATTACGCGCGTGATGGAGAGCCGTCTCGTCGACGAGCTCACCGCCCAACTCCTCGCCAGCGAGGAGTTGCGATTGATCGTCGACTACGTGTCGAGCTCGCCGGAGTTGCGGGCGGCGCTCGCCCAGCAGACCGCGGGTCTGGCCGAGGACGTGGCGGTTGGCCTGCGCACCCGAACCATCGCGGCCGACGCGGCCGCCGAGCGCCTGGCGCGCTCGGTGATCAGGCGCCGGCGACGGCCCGAGGCACGATGATCGGCGAGCGCGCCGAACCGGTGGGCTACGCGGGATTCGTCACCCGAGCGGTCGCGCTGATCGTGGACGCCGTGGTGATCGATGTGATCGCCCTGATCGCCGGCGGTGCCGTCACGTTGATCTCGTCGGCTTTCGGCGGTCGCGTGCACCTGAGCCTGGGTCAGGCGGTCGCCGGTGGCGTGGTCTGGTTGCTATGGACCTGCGTCTACTTCGTGGTCTTCTGGACTCTGACCGGCCAGACCCCGGGAAACCGCCTCCTGGGAATCTACGTCCGGACGGCGGGGGGAGAAACCGTCGGGCTGATGAGAGGGGTGCGCCGCTTCCTCGGGCTCGTTCTGGCGATGATCCCGTTCGGCGCCGGCTTTTTGCCGGTGCTGGTCGATGATCGCCGGCGCGGCCTGCACGACCGGATCGCCGGCACGGTGGTGCTCTGGGGCGACGGGGAGGTCATCGAACCCCCGCCCTCCGAGTCTGAACTCGTTCCCGCGCCCTCGCTGGGAGCCCGCCTGCCGACCACCTGACCCGCCGGCCGCCCTGCGTCCGCGCGGCGAACACCGCGGCGGTCACCTGCAGATCGTGAAAAACGATGGCCCGCAGAAATCTGTTTTCCCCAGAGTGCGCCTCAGCCTGCATAACGCGCCGAACGATTGGCAGCGATGAACGACTTGCACGTTATGCAGCACGAGTCGCCGCGACCTGCGCGCCCCTCGGGCTGATCAGGCGGTGCGCAGGTCCATCCGGTGATCGTGACCGAGCAGCGGCAGCTCGTCGCACATCTCGGTCAGCCGGGACACCGTGCGGGCGGTGATCTGCTCGCACAGCGCCTCGCGGTCGAGGATGTTGGTCGTGATCACGATCGAGCGCTGGTCCTCATACCGGGCGTTGACGATCGAGTAGAGCTCCTCGAGGACCCAGTCGGTCGTGCGCTCGGCCCCGACGTCGTCGATGTGCAGCAGGTCGACGGCGGTGAGCCGGTCAAGCAGCGCGACATGGGAACGTTCGGCCCGGTGGGTGTCGCGGATCTCGTTGAGCAGCCGCGGCAGCGAGTAGATCGCCACCGACCGTCCGGCGTCCGATGCCGCCTTGGAGACGAGCATCGCGAGCGTCGTCTTCCCAGTCCCGACCGGTCCCATGAACCACAGCCCACGACCGGCGTCGAGCTGGGCGTCGATAGTGGCCGCAAAACGCCGCGTCGCGCTCACGATCGCCGGCTCGATCTCGTTGACCGGCGCCCTGTCAAAGGAGACGTCGCGGTAGCGACGTGGGATCACGGCCGAGAGACTGCGCGCCTTGGCCTGAGACACTCGCTGGGGCCGGCAGCGGCAGTCATACGCCGTGTTGGTCTCGACCTCGTAGCGAAACCCCGAGCCGTCGCGCAGGTCAAACGGGCATCCGTCGCTCACGGAGCGAACCGGTCACCGGCGTAGTTCATGAACTTCGGGTACTCCTTCTGGAAGGTCAGGACCACGTCGCCCACCGGCCCGTTGCGGTGCTTGGCGATGATGATGTCGGCCTCGCCGGGACGCTCGGAGTCCTTTTCGTAGTACTCGTCGCGGTAAATGAACATCACGAGGTCGGCGTCCTGCTCGATGGCGCCGGATTCCCTCAGGTCGGAGAGGACCGGCTTCTTCTCCCCGCCGCGCTGCTCGACGGCGCGACTGAGCTGGGAGAGCGCGATCACCGGCACGTTGAGCTCGCGCGCCAGGCCCTTGAGTCCGCGGCTCATCTGTGCCACCTGCTCGACCCGGCTCTCGATGTGGCCCTCGGAGCGCATCAGCTGGAGGTAGTCGACGATTATCAGCCCGAGGCCGCCCTCGACCTGGCTGTGCAGGCGGCGGCACTTGGACCGGATCTCGAGCACCCCGGTGTCGGAGGAGTCATCGACGAACAGCGGGGCCTGGGCGAGGCGCTGGCAGGCCTCGAGGATCTTCGGCCAGCGCTGCTCGGCCACCTTGCCGCGGCGGAGATCCTCGCCCCGGATCCGGGCCTGGGAGGCCACGAAGCGCTGGGCGAGCTCGGACTCGGACATCTCCAGCGAGAAGAGCGCCACGGCGTGCCCGGCGAGGGTCGCGTTCTCAGCGATGTTGGCCACGAGCGCCGACTTCCCCATCGACGGACGGGCGGCGAGCACGATGAGGTTCCCGTTCTGAAAGCCGCCGGTCTTCTCGTCGAGGTCCTTGAAGCCGGAGGTCGTTCCCGTGAGCGGCGTCTTGGACACCGACAGGCGGTGCAGCTTGTCGGTCTCCTCGTGGAGGATGTCGGCGATCGACCGGATCTTCTTCTGGCGATCATCGGTGGCGACCTCGAGCACCGACCGCTCGGCCTGCTCGACGAGCTCGCGGGCGGGGCCCTGGCGCGACAGGACGCTGGCCTGGATCTCGTAGGAGGCGGTGAGCAGCGACCGCAGCTTGGAGTTGTCGTGCACGATCCGCCCGTACTCGCGAGCGTGGCCGGCGGCCGGGACCCAGCCCGCCAGCTCATCGATGATCGCCGGTCCGCCGACCTCCTCAAGCCGACCGCGCTGGCGCAGGGTCTCCGAGACCGTCAGATGGTCGATCTTGCGGTCGTTCTCATAGAGCTCGAGCATGGCCGCGAACACGGCGCCGTGCGCCTCGCGGTAGAAATGCTCGGGCCGTAGCTGCTCTTCGACGAGCAGTGCGTGCAGGTGTCGCTCATCGAGCAGCACCGCCCCCAGCACCGACTTCTCGGCTTCGAGGTTGTGAGGAGGAACGGCGATGTTCTGCACGGCGCTCATCGGGCTTGCCGACTATAAGTTTGGGATCGGCGTACTCGCATTCTGTGATCTCGCTACCAGCGAGGGTTTATCTCGGCGGCTCTCACCCCCCTCCGCCCGGAGGGGGCGCTAGCGCTGCCGCTCTCGGCCCTCCTCCTCACCCTCGCCGCCGCGGTCGTCCATGCCGCGTGGAATCTCCTGCTCTCCGCCGAGGAGGACACCCACAGCGCGACGGCGGTAGCGATCGTGATCGGCGCGCTGGCGTTTGCCCCGGTGGCCGTGATCACGTGGAGGATGCAGGGCGCCGCGCTTCCCTACGTCGCGGCTTCGAGCATCCTGGAGGGGCTCTATTTGCTGCTCCTGGCGACCGGCTACTCCGTCGCCGCCATGGGCTTCGTCTATCCGATCGCGCGGGGCTCGGCGCCCGTACTGGTCCTGGTGGTGAGTGTGCTCGCCCTCGGGGTGAGCGTGTCGGCCTTCGCGGTGCTCGGGGTCGTGCTGGTCGCCGTCGGCATCGTCCTCGTCCGCGGGCTGCGCAGCGGCGGCCAGGGGCGTGACCTGGCGCTGGCGCTGGGCGTCGGCGCGTTCATCGCCGCCTACACGCTCGTCGACAAGACCGGGGTCACCCACGCCGACCCGATCTCCTATCTCGAGCTCGTGTTCGGGCTGACGGCGTGCGGCTATGCCCTCGGGGCGTGGCGGGCGCGCGGCTGGCCGGCGCTGCGGGCAACGATCGGGATCAGGACGGTGCTCGCCGGGCTCGGGTACTTCGGCGCCTATCTCCTGGTCCTAGCCGCGCTCAGACTGGCGCCGGCGCCCTCTGTCGCGGCCGTTCGCGAGTGCAGCGTCGTGATCGCCGCCGCGGCCCTGGCCATCAGTGGCCGCGAGCACGTCAGCGCAGAGCGGCTGGCCGGTGCGGTGGCGGTGGTGGCGGGTATCGCGCTCGTCTCGCTGGGATGAACGCGCCCGTCTCCGTGCCGGCGGCCAGACCGTCCTCCGCTCGTCAGCAGATCGTGAACTTGGTTTTGAGCGTCTTGGTGACGGTCACCTTCAGGCGCACTTTCTTGCCCTTCCTGTGCGCGATCTTGGTCTTGGTGAACGAGACCTTGACGGTCAGGGTGTGGGTTCCCGAGGCCAGGCCCGAGACGCTGAGGTGCTCGGTGGCCGGCAGATGCTTGGCCGTGGCGTTGGGGCCGTAGGTCGTGGCCTTCTTGAACTTGGACTTGCCGTGCTTGCC
>JBAPXO010000514.1:0-10664 GCA_049284255.1 Solirubrobacteraceae bacterium
CACCGCGAGCGTGCGGCGCGCCTGGGCGCGCCCGGTGTTGAACGGCGGATCCATGTAGATGAGATCAAACGCGCCGTCGGGCAGCGCGGCCAACGCGGGAGCGTTGTCGCTCTCCAGAATCAGGTCATCGTCGAGCACGAGTCCGGGGGTGGGGGCTGCGAAGCGCATCGTGCTCAGGCACGCTACTCGCCACCTCGGCCCCATCGCCGCGCGTAAGGCTCGGATAAGCAACAACGATGCCTGGGCAGGAGTCCGCCTTAATGGCCCGACAACAGACGCTAGGATTGACAATGGTGCCCCAGGCCCTCTACAGCCGAGTGCGCGAGCATCCAGTCGCGCAGAGATTCTCGCGGTCTGCTTTTGCCGCGAAGGTGACCAAGTACGCGATTGGTTCGGCGATCGCGCTGATCACAAGCGTCATCGTGTTCGCGGTGATGTACGTAGTCCTCGGCGGCAAGCACACGACGATCTGCTCGATCGCCGCTTTCATCGCCGGCGCGGTTCCCAACTGGATCCTCAACCGCCGCTGGGCCTGGAAACTGAAGGGGCAGGTCTCCTTCCTGAGAGAGATCGTCGCCTACATCGCGATTTCCGGAGTCGTGCTCGTCGCGTCCTCGCTCGGCACGGGCGCCATGCAGAGCTGGGTCAAGGGCCACGTGACTCCGCACCACGGGTTGCGGGTGATCCTGGTGACGGGGGCCTACGTGTTCGTGCAGGCAGTCCTGTTCGTCGTCAAGTTCGTGATCTACGAACGGTGGGTGTTCGCGGGCGAGTCGCGCTTGCGGGCCGCCGTCCGGTCGCGCCACCAGGTGTGGACCGCGGCGCGGGCAAACCGCAGCCCGTAGCCGAGGTTCCCGCCCTTCTTGGTCCCGGTCGCGTGCTGGCCGCGGTCGCGCATGGTGGTGGGCACCTCGCCGAGGCGGTAGCCGTGCAGCGCGGCCGAGATCATCAGCTCCGAAGCCTGGTACTGCGGTTGCTCGAGCACCACCGCCGAGGTCACCTCCGAGCGCATCGCGCGCAGCCCGCAGGCCGGGTCGGTGATCCGATGGCGAACGAGCAGGCTGATCAGCGCACCGAACACGATCACCCCGGCGTGACGGGTGGCGTCGGTGGTCAGCTCGGCGCCCAGGCGGCGAGAGCCCGAGACGAAGTCGACGCGGCCGGCCAGGATCGGCTCGACGACGCGGCCGATCTCCTCGGGCTCGTACTGGCCGTCGGCATCGATGGTGACGATCACCTGAGCGCCCCGTGCGCGGGCCAGCCAGTACCCCAAACGCAGCGCCGCCCCCTGGCCGCGGTTGACCGGAACATCGCAGACAAGCGCGCCGGCCTCGGCGGCGCGGGCCGCCGAAGCATCCCGCGCCCCGTCGACGACCACAATCACCTCGGTGGCCAGGCCCGCGGCCTCACTGGGGATCTCGGCGATGACATCGGCGACGGTCGGCTCCTCGTTGTAGGCCGGGATCACGACCGCCAGCGGGGCTCCCGCGCCCGGAGGGTGCGCAGCCAGAAAGGCGTCGACGGCGGGGCGCTCGGCGGGCTCCAAGCGAGCGTACTCGGCGGCGCTGACCATCGGCTCTCCGTCGATGGTCGTCATGTCGTGGGCGCCTTGACGTCGGCCTTGGACCATTCCTCCCACACTCCCACGAGCCCATCCTCGAGCTTGGGATACCGGGGCGACCAGCCGGCGGCGTGCGCCTTGCTGGGGTCCACGATCACGGCCGGCATCTCCCCCGGCTTGGCGGCCCCGTGGCGGACCGAGATCTCGGCGCCCGAGACGTCGCGGACGGCATCGACGACTTCGAGGACCGACAGCGATGTGCCCGAGCCGATCACCGTTGGCCCTGCCCAGCGCTCGTCGAGCAGCCCCAGGCGCATCGCCGCCACCACGTCGGCGACGTGGACGTAATCGCGCACCTGGGTGCCGTCTCCGTAGATCTCGAAGGTGGTGTCGAGCCGGATCGCTCGCATCAGCCGGGCCACGATGCTGTCCTTGGCCTGCATGCCGGGACCGTAGACGTTGGTGAGGCGGATGATGGCGCAGCGCACGCCGTAGACCGCGGTGTAGGCCGACATCAGCATCTCGCCGGCGGCCTTGGTCGCTCCGTAGGGGGTGAGCGGGTTGAGCACCGCCTCCTCGGAGATCTTCGGCGCGCGCATCGGGCCGGTGACGGCGTTGGTGCTCGCGAACGCCAGCGAGGTCACCCCCGCGTCGCGCCCGGCTGCCAGCAGGGTGTTGGTGCCCTCGATGTTGGTGCGGTAGGTCCGTTCGGGCTCCTCGATCGACCGCAGCACCGAGGTGACGGCGGCGAGGTGCACGATCGAGTCAAACCCGCCCTCCAGTGCCGCGTCCAGGACCTCGCGTTCGGCGATGTCGCCGATGACGATGTCGACATCGGGATCGGGGTGGGGCGCAAGATCGACGACGCGAACGCTGGCGCCGTCCGCGGACAGCTCAGAGACCACATGTCGCCCGATGAAGCCCGATCCGCCTGTGACCAGGACGCGACGCCCGCTCAGGTCCGCGGCGCTCATTTGGGCTGAGCCGGGGTTCGCACGATTCAAAGGGCTGGCGTCGGTGTGGAAGGTGGTTCTGCAGACGGGGCTCTGCGGCGGCGGTTGTTGGACTACAGCCAGCGCGGCAGCATCGCTCCCCAGCGAGCGCGGGAGGATAGCTAAAACCCCTACCCGCTGAGGTCCGTCGAGCGTAGCCGAGCGTCTCGGCTGACGCACGTGACTGCTACTTTCGGCCCGTCGTGACCGAGCAGACAGTTCCAGTGCGGACCCCGCTTCCGCGCCCTGTGCCCGGCGACCCACGAGCCGGCGGGCGGCGCGAGACGATCGCCAGCCTCGCCTATCGCTGGCGCTGGGTGCTGGGCGCCGTGGGCATGTTGATCCTCAGCGCCCTGGTGGTGCACTGGGCGCGAACCCGTCCGGGCTATGACCCCTACGGGTGGCTTGTCTGGGGCCATCTCGCCGTCCACGGCAAGCTCGACACCAACGGTGCGCCCTCCTGGAAGCCGCTGCCTTTCCTGTTCACCCTTCCCTACGGGCTGATCGGACGCCACGCCCTGACGCTGTGGATGATCACGTCGTTCGCGATCTCGCTGAGCGGCGTCGTCTTCGCCTACCGGGTGGCGTTCACGCTGGTCGACTCGCCCCCCGAGCGCCGCTACGCCGCCTACGCCGCCGGCCTCGTGGCCGGAGCAGCGCTGCTGGGAATCGACCAGTACCTGCACTCGATCTTCAGCGCCGAGTCCGACACCATGATCGTCGCCCTCTGCCTGGCCGCGGTCGACTGCATCCTGCACCGGCGCTACCGGTGGGCCTTCTGGATGTGGTGGCTGGCCGCGCTCGGACGTCCGGAGGCCTGGGCGCCGCTGCTCATCTACACGGTGTGGGCGTGGCGCGCGCACCCGGCGATGCACCGCCAGATGATCGCTGGGCTGATCCTCATCCCGGTGCTGTGGTTCGGGATTCCGGCGCTCACCTCCAAGAGCCCGTTCTCGGCCGCCTCGCTGGCCCAGAACTCCCCTCGGGAGCTTCACGGCAACAAGATCACCGGGACCCTCGGCCGCTTCTTCGGCCTCGATGCCGCCTCGATCAAGATCGCCGCCCTGCTAGCCGCGGTGCTGGCGGTGCTCCGGCGTGACCGGCCCGTCCTGATCCTCGTCGGCGGGGTCGTCCTCTGGGTCCTGATCGAGATCGCCGAGGCTCTGCATGGCTGGCCGGCGGTCCCCCGGTACATGTACGAGGCCGCCGGAGGGGTGTGCGTGCTCGCCGGTGTCTTCGTCGGCCGGATGATCCTCGACGCCCCGCTGGCTTTGGCCTGGGTCGCCGAGCGGGTGCGCTGGCCGAGCGTCCGGCGCTGGCTGGTGGCACCGCAGACGGCTGGCTGGGTGGCTGGCTTCGTGCTCGTGGTGTTCGCGGTTTCGCTACTCCCGGCGGCGCGCTCGCGCTACACGGTCGAGCGGACCGACCTGCGCGCTCAGCGTGCGCGAACCCACGAGATTCAACTTCTTGACCAAGCCGTGGCCCAGGTCGGCGGCTCCCGGATCTTGGCCTGCGGTCAGCCCAACATCGGCATCGGCTGGCAGAGCATCCTGGCCTGGGATCTCGGCAGCAACACCGGCGTGCTCTATTTCAGTCGCAAGGCCGAGACCGAGCACCCCTTCCCGATCGAGAACATGTACCCCCACTCCTACGGGTGGCAGTTCTTCCCCAGCAACTGGACCAACCCCACGCAGGCCGCCCGCTGCAGAGGGCTCACCTACAAGACATGAGCATCGGCCCGGGCGCGGGGGCGCAGGGGGCTGCGCCGCCGCGGCGGCCGAGACGGACCCGACGCCGGCGGGTGGCGGCGATCTCGCTCGTGGTCGTGGGCCTGGCGGTAATCGCCGTCATCGCCCTGAGCGGTGGAGACTCGCTCCCGACACCCCCGCCGGCAAGCACCGCGCAGCCGATCGCCGGCAACGTGTTCGGCTACGACTCCTCCCGGGAGGCGCAGTTCGTGTCCCGCGCGACCGCCGGCAACGCCCACGCCTTGTTCGTCAAGAGCCCGGGCGGGGTGCTCGCCACGGCGAGCCGGGTGGCCGCCTACCGACCGCTGATCGACCGGGTGACGGCGGGGACGGGCATCGACCCCAACCTGCTCGAGGGCCTGGTCTTCGTCGAGAGCGCCGGGCGCCCCGATGCCATCGCCGGGACCGATGTCGCCGACGCCGTGGGCCTGACCCAGATCCTCGCTGAGACCGGCCAGTCGCTGCTCGGGATGCACATCGACCTTCAACAGAGTCGCAAGCTCACCCGGCAGATAGACGAGCTTGCCCCGACCGCCCAGCACGCCGTCTACGGCTTCCTGCTGGCCCGCCGCCAGGCCGCCGACCCCCGGTTCTCGCCGGCCGCCGAACTCGCCGCGACCGTGCGCTACCTGGAGATCGCCGAGCGCCAGTTCGGCCGCGAGGACCTGGCGTTCGAGAGCTACCACATGGGGATCGGCAACCTGCATCAGGTACTCGACGACTACGACGGAGGGGCCTCGGTCCCCTACGCCCAGCTCTATTTCGACGTCGCGCCCACCCGCCACGCCTCCGCCTACCGGCTGCTGCAGAGCTTCGGCGACGACTCCTCCCTGTACTACTGGCGGATCCTCGGAGCGGTCTCGATCATGCACCTGTGGCGAACCGACCGTACGGCGCTGCGCCGGCTGGTCTCACTGCAGACCGCCGATGACGCCGGCGCGGCTGCGCTCGGCCCCCCGCAGACGGTCTCGTCCTATGCCGACGCCTCGGCGCTGGCCGCCGCCTATCAGCGCAAGACGCTCGTACCACTGCCGGCAAACGCCGCGCAGCTCGGGCTGGCTGTCAATCCACAGATGGGCGCTGGGGCGGCCAAGGGCGCCCCGGCGTCGCTGTACCGAGGACTGCGGCCACCCGCCCTGCACATGCTGATCGAGATCGGATCGGGGGTGCGCTCGCTGTCACGCGTCGCCGCGCCCCTGCACGTCTACAGCACGGTCGGCGATACGCGGTACCTCGAGGCGCAGAACGCCCTCTATCCGCCGGCGACCAGCGGGTACTCGTTCGCGATCACGCGGCGATACGCGGGGCGGGGCGCCCAGGCGACGGCATTTCAGGAGCTCCTCGATCGCCTCCAGTCACTCGATCTCATCGCCTGGGCGCGCGAGCCTTCGACGATCGAGATCACCGCGGCGCCTAACGCCACAAGCTGGCAACCGTAGATCGTTCACGGTAGGTTGGCCGCGTGACCGACGCGATCCGCGCTCCCGACGAGCTGTTCGAGTCGCTCCCCGATTTCGCCTACCGGCCCCACTTCAGCCAGTTCGACGGTCTGCGGATGGCACACCTCGACGAGGGCGACGGCCCTCCGGTGGTGTTCGTGCACGGCGAGCCCACGTGGTCGTTTCTGTGGCGGCATGTGATCGCGCCCGTGCGCGAGGCGGGGTATCGCTGCATCGCGCCCGATCTACCGGGGTTCGGACGCTCGGACAAGCCGGTCGATGCCGACTGGTACTCCTATGACCGTCACACCGCCGCGCTGAGCTCGCTGCTCGAGGAGCTCGACGTCCGCGACGCCACCGTCGTCGTGCACGACTGGGGCGGCCCGGTCGGCTTGCGCGTCGCCGTCGAGGCCCCCGAGCGGATCTCGCGCCTGGTCACGCTCGACACCGGGCTGTTCACCGGGCACCAGAAGATGACGAAGGCGTGGATCGCGTTTCACGACTTCGTGGAGCGAACCGAAGATCTGCCCGTCGGCATGCTGGTCCGCGGAGCCTGCCACCACGATCCCGGCGACGAGGTCATCGCCGCCTACGAGGCGCCGTTTCCCAACGCCTCCTCCAAGGCCGGGGCACGGGCGTTCCCCCTGATCCTCCCGACGACACCCGAGGCTCCGGGCGCCTCCGCCGGCCAGCGGGTGCTCGAGGCACTCCGCGACGACCGCCGGCCCAAGCTCGTCCTGTGGGCCGACTCAGACCCCGTGCTGCCGCTTGAGACCGGCCACCGCTTCGCGCAAGCCCTCGGCACCGAGGTAGCGCACGTCATCGCCGACGCCGGTCACTTCCTCCAGGAGGACGCTGGGACCCAGATCGGCGACCTGATCGCCGACTGGCTGGGCTCGGAGCCCTGAGCGTCAGACCGTCTGCTTCTCGCGCGGGGACTCCTCGGGGGCGGGAGCGGGAGACGGCGTCTGGGGAGTGGAATCGCCGGTCCTGACCTCGTAGGCGCCGCGCAGGGCATGATCGGGATTGATCAGCGCCTGATCGGCCTTGAGCACCTTGGCAATCAGATCGGCCACCGGGCGTGGGACCATGTACGTACCTCGGATCAGAGCCTGCAGGCGCTTGGGCACGTACACGTCGACGCGGCCGGTCTGGAGGGCCTCGACGATCCCGTTGGCGACGTCCTCGGGCTCAGCGATCTTGAGCCCCCGCGGTTGGGGCAACCCCGAGTAGAGCTCGGTGTTGACCCCGACGGGCATCACGATGCTCACGTCGATGTCGGTGCCCCGCAGCTCGTTGCGGATCGCCTCACTGAGTCCGACGACGGCGTGCTTGGTCGCCGAGTAGGTCGCACCGCCGGGCGCGCCGAACTTGCCCGCCACCGAGGAGACGTTGACGAGATGGCCGCGGTTGCGGGGCACGAAGCGCTCGAGCGCCAGCTTGGAGCCGTAGATCACGCCGTTGAGATTGATCTCGATCATCCGCTGCGCGGTCCTGTCGGACTCCTCGATGAACGGCCCGATGGGCATGATTCCGGCGTTGTTGATCAACGCGTAGAGCGGCCCGAGCTTGTCCTCGGTCTCGTCGAGGAAGGTCTTGAAGCTCGCCCGGTCGGTCACGTCCAGATACAACCCCACCGTCCCACTGCCCAGCTCGGCAGCCGTCTGTACGGCCAGGTCAGCTTCGATGTCGCCGATCGCCACCCGCGCGCCCTGCGCGATCAACGCCGCAGCGGTCGCCCGCCCGATCCCTCTCGCTCCGCCGGTGATGGCGACGACCTTGCCGGCAAGCGATCGTGGAGCCTTTGCCATTGATGCTTCCTCCTAGTTTCCGATGCGGTGGCAGCCAGACGGTACCGGTCCTGGACCGCCGGCGCGGCCTTCAGATCCTCCGTCGCACCCCCACCGCGCCCCCTGGCTGGCCAGCCAAGCAGGCGGCAAGGTATCCTGAGCTCAGCGATGGGGCATTTTCGCTTCGACGGCCACCGTCTGGCTTACACGGTCTACGGCGAGGGCGAGCGCACGACGGTGCTGCTCCCCGGGCTGCTGCTCTCCCAGCACATGCAGGCGCCGCTGGCCCACCAGCTGGCCAAGCGGGGAAACCGCGTGATCACGCTGGATCCGCTCGGGCACGGAGAGTCGGACCGCCCGGTCGAGACCTGGCGGTACTCGATGGCCGCGTTCGCACGCCAGACAGTGGCGCTTCTGGACCACCTCGGCGTCCAGCGCGCCGTCGTCGGAGGCACCTCGCTGGGTGCCAACGTCACGCTCGAGGTCGCCTCCCAGGCGCCCGATCGCCTGGCCGGGATGCTGATCGAGATGCCGGTTCTCGACAACGCCATCCCCGCCTGTGCCGCAGCGTTCACCCCGCTGTTGTTTGCGCTCAAGTTCGGCCAGCCGGTGGTGCGACTCCTCGCCCGGGGGGCGTCGGCGATCCCCCGTGAGGCGCTGCCCTTCCTGATCAGCATCGGAGTCGAGGCCGCCGCCCAGGATCCCGCGCCGAGCGCCGCCGTCCTCGGCGGACTGCTCTACGGCCGCACAGCCCCGGATCACCGTGAGCGGTTGACCTTCGAGGCTCGGACGCTGATCATCGGCCACCCGCGGGACCCCGTCCACCCCTTCTCCGACGCCGGAATGCTCACCGACGAGCTGCCCAACGGCCGGCTCCTGAACGCCGATTCGATCCTCGAGCTTCGGCTGCGGCCCGAGCGATTGACCAAAGAAATTGCCCGGTTCATCGACAGCTGCTGGGACGCCCAGGAGCAGGCCGCCGGAGCCAGCGCGCCCAAGGCCGCCTCGGCCTAGGGCGACCGAAAGGAACCTCGATGGAATATCGCCCGCTCGGAAGCTCCGGACTTCAGATCTCCGCCCTGACGCTGGGCACGATGACCTTCGGCGGGGAGGGGAACTTCAAGAGCGTCGGCGACACCGATCTGGAGGGGGCCCGCCGCCAGATCGATATGTGCCTCGACGCCGGGGTGAACCTGATCGACACCGCCGACATCTACTCCAACGGTCGCGCCGAGGAGATCGTCGGGGAGGCGCTGGAGGGCAAGCGCGACGATGTCCTGATCGCTTCCAAGGTTCGCTTCCCGATGGGCGACGGGCCCAATGACGCCGGCCTGTCGCGCCAGCACATCGTGGAAGGCTGCGAGGCCAGCCTGCGGCGCCTGCGCACCGACCACATCGACCTCTACCAGGTGCACGAATGGGACGGCCAGACGCCGCTCGAGGAGACACTGGGCGCCCTTCAGTACCTCCAGGAGTCCGGCAAGGTGCGCTACGTCGGTGCCTCCAACTACGCGGGGTGGCAGCTCATGAAGGCGCTGGGGGTGGCCGAGCGCGAGCACCTGCCGCGTTTTGTCAGCCAGCAGATCTACTACTCGCTGCAGGAGCGATCGGCCGAGTACGAGCTGATCCCACTGGCGCTTGACCAGGGGCTCGGAACGCTCGTGTGGAGCCCGCTGGCCGGTGGCCTGCTGTCCGGTAAGTATCGCCGGGGCCAGGACGCTCCGGAGGGCACACGTCACGTCAACGAGTGGGACGAGCCGCCCGTGTACGACGAGGACAAGCTCTACGACACGATCGACGTCCTGGTGGAGATCGCCGAAGGTCGCGACGTGTCCGCGGCCCAGGTCGCGCTGGCGTGGCTGCTTACCCGCCAGAGCATCAGCTCGATCGTGATCGGCGCACGCACCGACGAGCAGCTCGCCGACAACCTCAAGTCCGCCGAGCTGTCGCTGACCGACGACGAGCTCGCTCGCCTCGAGGAGGTCAGCCGTCCGCCCCTCCTCTATCCCTACTGGCATCAGCGCAAGACCGCCTCTGACCGGCTCAGCGCGGCCGACCTCTCGCTGCTGGGGCCGTACCTCTAACCAGTCGATCAGCGCGGGGTGATCGTGACCGTCACGGGCGTCGGCGGTGCGGGGACGCGTGGCTTCGAAGGCCCTGCCCGCCGGTGACGCCGCGGTGGCGGCGGGCGCTTGGCCACGACCTCGAGGACAGCCGCCCCCGGGCGCGAGACCATCTTGGCGCCGTGCAACCGGACGGCATAGCCGTGGGGATAGGTGTAGCCCGGGACCGAGATCTCGGTCGGTGCCCGGATCTTGTAGTCCGGAAGGTAGCTGTAGTGAAACGATCGCCCGGCGTAGTTAAAGGATTGCCCTCCCGGCTCGCCGGCCGTCGCCCACGGGTAGGGGACGGCGAGAGCATGGGCGACCGCCAGGTAGGGGAGCCGCGTCTGCTGGTCAAGCAGACCCTCGTCGGGGCCCGCGCCCGTGGGATCGTCGAGCTGCATCGCCGACCAGTACGCCCACGAGAGATGGATGGCGTCGGCCGCCGAGACCGCCTGGGCGGTGGGCGGCCCCAGCCCGGTTCCCCCGAACTCGTCCATGATCCAGCCCGGGCCTCCCGGCTGCTCGGTGCGGGTGCGGTCGCGCTCGCCGGCGGTCTGCGCCAGCTGCTGTGGAATCGACCCGTAGACGTGGAAGGCGAGTGCGAGCCGGGGGAAGCGCAGCGGCGCGGAGATTCCGAGCGTCTCGGGCACGCCGTAGTCGGTGGCTCCGCTGGGCTCGAAGAAGACCAGATGATCACCGCCACTGCGCTCGATCGCACCGATCAAGCCGTCCGGCACGGGCTGAGTGTGACTCTGTAGGCACGACTTGGGTTCGTGAGCCCAACCTCCGTAGTCACAGGACAGCTCGGGGTTGAAGTTCTTGACCAGGAAGTCGTTGGGTTCGTTGTAGACCTCGTAGCCGATGACGTTGGGGTTGTTTCGAAAGTGGCGCGCCACCGCCGTCCAGACGTGCGCGTACTGCCCCTGGAGGTCTCCGGTCACGTCGTTGGTGAAGAAGTGGTGGATCGCGATCTGGACGGCGCGGCTCGTATAGCCGTCGCCCCACCCCGGGGAGGCCACGAAGTGCCGG